>JBFXKR010000028.1:0-8947 GCA_050173595.1 Candidatus Berkiella sp. | reverse complement strand
ACACTAGGATCTATGGCTCGAGAAGAATCATGTCCCGTGACTGATCTTGAAATAGGGTTATTGCTTAAAGAAAAATCAGTAGAAAATTACAAGTATTTTTATCAGCTTTCACAAAATATCTCAGACAGATTATTTTTGCTGGGTGAACACCCTGATGTTGGCGGCAAAGGATTAAGAATGGATGAGGCAGATAATGCCCCTCCTCATCGACGATTCTTTGCGCGTAACATGACAAAAGAACAAGCGCAACAGCTCCAGCAAGAAGCCATTATGAATAGAGATTGGAAAAAAATACCTTATGAGGGAAGCCGCCCATTTTTAACAACCTATGATGAATTTGCTGAATTTTCACAACCTGAATTTACACAAGATCGTAAAGTGCAACAAAAAATCGCAAAAGAAGCATTTCAACGCGAATGGTTAAAAGCATCCCAAGATCCTAAAAATAAAAAAATGCTTAGCACTGAAGAAGGCACCAAAAAGCTTAAGAATGAAATTGGCTATTGGGTGAATCAAATGCATAAGCCTTATAACAACCGCGAGTTAGCTATTGCTAATAGTGCAGGTAAAAAGCTTGGGCGAAATATGGCGCTACTTTATGGTAATGAGCAAAATTATCAGCAATTTATTGATAAAAAGAATGCTATTTTTGCTAAAGAAGAAAAAGGCGTGAAAGGTAGAGAAAAAGTTGCTCTTGAAAAAATGCGTGAAGATATTACTGACATCCTAACAAAAGGTAAGAGTTTATATCTCACCGGAAAGCTTGACAAAACATTAGATATCAAACGAGAACTATATCGTTTCACTGAACAGTTTGTTACAAATTTGGGTTTTTATCATCATTGTCAAAGCCAAAACTCTTTGGACATTATTAACGAACTTGTTGCAAGAAATACCCTAAGTCCTGAATTTGCACAAGAGTTAACTGATTTTATCCAATTTACAACTGGTTTACGCTTAAAAGAGCAAGCGATATTAAAACGTCAAGGATACGCTACTTATATCGATGAGGCTGAGTTTAATGAAGATAAAGAAAAACTTGAAAAAGAAATCTCATTGCTAACAGATGCCATTAGTTATATGCAAAGCACTCCTGATTGTAACAGCGATGCGATTTCGCAAAAGCAGCGTGCACTCGTTGAGCTTAAAAGCAAATACGAGCATTTGCTTGAAATGGCTCCAGGTAGAATTATCAATCCTGAAGATTTGGCGTTGTTGAAGGATAAATATATCCCCATTGCGCAAGAAATATTTAAGCAGGCGCAACTTTGGACACAAGGTACGCCAAAACTTGGATTTAAATGTGGTTTATCTGAAGAAAACCAAAAGGTTGTTGAAGAATCTGTTGATTATCTTAAGCAACATCCTGGTGGGTTCTTCCCAGCATTATCATTGCTCAGAGAAAAGGCAAAATCAAAACCTGTCGAAAATGCTTTTATCGCAAAATGCAAAGATAATGATTTATTAACACTGAAAGATAAAGTAATGCTTACCGCACAAAAAATGTGGTGATTGCTTTAGGCAATGACTGGCAAATATGCTTTAAAATTAGTGCAAATAATCATGGAAATAATACCGGCAAGGAAGCCACTTAAATGCCCTTCCCAGGACGTTGATTCATCTGTTGGAAACAAACTAAATAAAATCCCACCAAAGTAATACAAAGCAACTGCAGCGCAAAAGAAAGTTGTAAAAGTTGGCTGCAAATAAGCACAAGCGACTACAAAACCAAAATACCCTGCAATTAATGCACTTGCCCCAATATGACTACCCCTTCTGCCTATCAGCCAGACAGTGAAACCAGATAATAGACAAATAATAACCGTAGACCAATAAAAGTAATCGACCCCTAAAGTCATCACAAACAAACCAAGACAAAATAAAGGCACGGTATTAAACAAAAGATGTGTAAAGTTGCCATGTAAAAATGGCGCTAACAAAATGCCAACTAAACCAATTGGCCGGCGTGGTCTAATGCCAAAACTGTTTAATTTTGAGCCCGTATACCAGTTAGCAATATTGATAAGCCATAGTACGGCTAACCATTTAAGCAGCAAAGGTAGATACTGGCGAGATGTATCAACAAAGTCACTTATTTGGTTGCTTAGTTCAGTTAACATTATAGGGGAGGCCTACCTTTTCTCATGATCATTACTTTTATAATAGTTAAAATATGTAAAGATCAAAAGGTGAGCGTTAAATAGATTTGTTGATTAAACGCTGAGGCTATCAGCCCCCTATAAGCTTATGCCTATAGGGGTTTGATTTTACGCTGTTGCGATTTCTTTCAATGCCTTTAAAGCAGTTGCTTTAACGGATTTACGAGCAGGTTTTGCAGCGATTTTGATTTCTTCGCCGGTAAAAGGATTACGGCCCATACGCGCTTTGGTAGCAGCTTTGGAGATCCGACGAACTTTTACACCAAGTTCAGGAATAATGAATTCACCATATCCTCTGCCTTTAATATGTCTTTCTAACACGTTTTTTAAAGCAGAAAAAAGGTTCTTAACATCACCTTTAGCTAAACCTGTAATGTTTGCTAGTTCAGCAAATATTTGGGCTTTGCTTTGTTTTTCAGTAATAGGTGAAGAAGGGAAAGCAATTGTGCCTTTAGCAGTTGCTTTTTTAAGTGAAGCAAGACGACCTTTAGTAGCGGTTGTCTTTTTTGCTGTTGCTTTTACTTTACGCATTGGTTTTGCCATTTTACGTTTAGCAGCAGCTTTTTTCTTAAGGGCCATTCTAGTTTTCCTCCGGTTTGTAAAACTGGAACGAAATTAACATAATAAATCACAATAAGAAATGGTTTACCTATGAATTAGCAATAAAAACATGATTATTTTGTGCTTTGCGGTATAAAATCGATGAATTATTGAACCTAAATGATAGAAATTAGCCTTTTCCGCGGGTCTTGTTGGGCCCCTTGCTCACATCCTTTTCGATATATTCTATGATGATGTCCGCCACATCTTTGCCTGTAACCCGCTCAATTCCTTGTAATCCAGGCGATGAATTTACTTCGAGCACTAAAGGACCATGGGCAGAGCGGATGAGATCAACACCAGCAACATCCAACCCCATAACACGTGCCGCTTTTACGGCTAAGGTGCGCTCCTCAGGCTGAAGTTTAATGGTGTTGGCAGATCCCCCACGATGCAGATTTGAGCGAAAATCACCGTCTTTAGCGGTCCTTTGCATTGCGGCGACTACTTTCTCGCCCACAACAAAACAACGGATATCAGAGCCGTTGGATTCCCTTATATACTCTTGCACTAAAAAGTTAGCATTTAAGCCTCTAAAAGCATTGATGACGCCTTCGGCCGCTTTATATGTTTCTGCTAAAACCACGCCTTCGCCATGCGTACTTTCCATCAACTTAACGATTAAGGGTGCACCACCGACAAAATCAATCAATTCATCGGTAGCATCGGCAGAGTGAGCATAACCGGTAATGGGCATTCCAACCCCTTTGCGAGCCAGAAGTTGATGGGCTCTTAATTTATCACGGGAACGAGATATCGCAATGGATTCATTTATTGAATAAACGCCCCCTACTTCAAATTGACGTAAAACAGCCGTACCGTATGATGTGGCTGAAGCGCCAATTCGCGGAATGATAGCGTCAAATTTTAAAACTTGCTTCTTATAATGTACTGAAGGTTGGTTGGCAGTGATATTCATATAGCATTTGAATACATCTACCACTTGTACTTCATGACCCCGAAGTTCTGCAGCTTCAACCAAGCGCTTGGTAGAATATAATCTGGGATCACGTGATAAAATGCCAATTCTCATTCACAGAACCTTTTCTTATCTATGTAATAATTAGAGTCACCTTGAATAGCACAGACTTTTCGATTCCACTTAATTTCCCAAGCGGTGACTGGATATCTGTGATTCCAATCAGTTAGCAAACGGTGTTGCCATTCTCCCAAGTCTATACCATATTTAGCAGCCATATATAAACTTATCCTAGCAACCATCCCTTTACTCACATCTGGCGGCTCTACAAGGCCATATCGCTCATCGATGATGATGGGGCAATGATTAAAGAAAAACCTTTCTTTATTATGATCAATTGCAAATTCAGAAAATCGATAGTTTTCTCTGTGTGAATTTACATCTCTAATTGCAGGTACTAAATTATGTAAATCCGTCTCCATGGCGCGAAATAATTCAGATCTTTTTGAACAACATTTTCTACCTTTAAATATCTTGCCATTTTTAGTCTTGCAAATAGGTTTGTTCCAACAATCTAGAGATTTTCCAAACCATGATACTGGCACGACATGCTCCCAACTTACCCTTTTATCATGACGATAATCTGATGGCTCATAAGAACAAGACTTAAAGTTAATGTTGCCATGCTTGTCATAGTCACAGCCACAATAAAAAGTTTGCTTATGCTCGCTCCAAATAGCAAAGGCTTGCTTTTTTGCTTCTTGAAAGTGCTTTGGCCCAGCATAACAGGGCAAGCTCATCAGCATTAAAATCAAACCTAACAAGGGGCTGCTTTTTATGGGCATCGTATCATTAAATTAAGCATTCAAAGATGTGCGATGCTATCTTCTTTTTGCTATCAGTTCAATTACCCGTTTAGGCCTACCATCTGAGTGTTTGCCAAATTACTAACCATTAAGAATTATCAATAAATCGCTTAAGCTAGTGTCAACATTTGTATTAAGTATGAGATAATTGAACGTTTAATCTTGCCTGATCAATTGGAGACACTTTGTCAGTTACTCAAAATTATAAAAGCGCTAATGTAGCTGTGATCGGTTGCGGTAACTGGGGTAAAAACCTAATCAGAGTATTGCATGGATTTGGCGCGCTTAATGCTATTTGCGATTTAGATCCAAACAAATCAGGGCATTTTAGCCAACAATATGGTATTCCTGCTCTTAGCTTTGAAGAAATTTTGAGTCAACAATCAATTACCAGTGTTTTTATTGCTACCCCATCTAAAACCCACTTTGAAATAGCACTTGGAGCATTAAAAGCAAATAAGCACGTCTACATTGAAAAACCTTTTGCAGATACATTTGAGCAAGCCGCACATTTACATGAGCTTGCCAAACAAGGCAAACGTACCCTGATGGTTGGACACTTACTGCAATATCATCCTGCTTTTGTCAAAATGAAATCACTTGTATCGGATGGCACTTTAGGCAACCTACAATACATTTATGCTAATCGCTTTAATTTTGGTAAATTTCTAAATGAGCAAAGCGTCATGATGGATTACGCCCCGCATGATATCTCGATGATTTTATCTTTGGTCGGGGAGTTACCCTTAAGCGTTATGGCTACGAATGCGAATCATTTACAACATACCGTATCTGATACCACCAGTATTTCATTAAATTTTGCAAACAATATCAAAGCACATATATTTTCATCATGGCTATACCCCTTTAAAGAGCAAAAAATGATTGTAGTTGGTTCAAAAGCGATTGCAATATTTGAGGATAGCCAACCATGGGAAAGTAAATTGCGATTATGTCATTATCCCAAAGAATGGGTAGATGGTCTTCCGCAACCCTTTGCATCAAACCTAGAAAATGTTGCTATTGTCCAAAATGAGCCCTTGGCAAATGAATGTGCACATTTTCTTGATTGTACGCTCAATGGCCAAACACCGCGCACTTCAAGTTTAGAAGGATTAAAAGTAGCCTCAGTGCTAGATGCTGCCCAACAGTCCATGAGGATTGATTGCCCAATAAACTTAGGTGATAACAGATACCAATATGCACTGAATACAGCGCAAAACAAGGAGCAAAATCAAGGAGTACTTGAAACGGTCTAAATACATTTCATATTAATTTGGACAAATCTAACTATTGATGTGCTATTGCATTTAAGCAAAGCTGCAGGGGTCCCCTCGGGGGGATGGGTGCAGCGAGTAAATGGAATAGCACAGCAAATACGAACAAGTTTGATCAAAGTCTATCGAAAGATATTTAGTATAATTTTTAAAGGCCAATAAACAACAAATGTTTATTATTTTTAACTTATAAACGATAAAATAACCATGCTAAAAGAAAAAATAAATATCATCGAAAAAATTGAGTTCATCGATTTGCAATCTCAAAGACGCGTGCTTGGCGACAAAATTCCCAAAGCAATCGAAAATGTATTGGATCATGGTGGTTATATTTTTGGTCCACAAGTTGGTCTTTTAGAGCAGAAGCTAAGTGCATACACACAGGCTCAAGATACCGTTACCTGCAGTAATGGCACAGATGCCCTCAAACTATTACTTTTAGCCTATAACATTGGGCCAGGTGATGCTGTTTTTGTACCAACCTTTACCTTTGCTTCCACCGCAGAAGTAGTTGCATCAGTCAACGCGACGCCTGTATTTATAGATGTGTGTCCTTATACCTTTAACATGGATCCCAAAAGCCTAGAAAAAGCCATTGCAAGTTTAGATAAAAATTTAACACCAAAAGGAATTATTGCCGTTGATTTGTTTGGTTTACCAGCAGATTATGATGTGCTTCATGACATAGCAAATCAACATCAGCTTTGGGTAATCAGTGATGCGGCTCAAAGCTTCGGCGGTGCGATTGGTGAAAAGCGTGTTGGCAATTTAACAAATGTCACAACCACCAGCTTTTTCCCATCTAAACCATTAGCCTGTTATGGTGATGGCGGCGCGATATTCTGTAATGATAAAGAATTAAGCACTACCCTTCGTTCACTTAGAAACCATGGCTGCGGTGTACATCGATATGATCATATTCATATTGGGCTAAACAGCCGCTTGGATACTATTCAAGCAGCTATTTTGCTTGAAAAATTAGAAATCTTCCCACAAGAGTTAAAGCGTCGCCAAGAAATTGCAAATTTCTATACAAACGCTTTAAGAGAAGTCGTTCAAGTGCCACTTACCCCAAGTGGTAAAACACATGCCTGGGGTTTATATACTATCGTGGTGCATGATGAGCGCGATGTCTTAATGAACGCACTGCAAGAAGCCAATGTGCCTTGCAATATTTATTACAGAAAGCCGCTACACTTACAACCTGCCTATCAGCATTTCCCAAGAGCGACTGAACACTTGAAAAATGCAGAGAATGCTTGTGGTAAAGTACTAAGTTTACCGATGCATCCTTACCTAAGCGATGAACAACTAGATTATATTTGCAACATCGTTAAGCATAATTTTTAACGCTTTGGTGCGTTCTTGCGAACGCACATATCATAGCCTGTTTTTAAAATAACTGCGCTGCTGATAGCTGTATCGAGTGGATTCTCAGCGCTGCCTGATACAATTGCATAAGCATTCAAAACACATAACCCCGCTTGTGCAGCACTTGATAAGGCATCATATTTATCTTCTGTACGTTGCTGCTCAATGGTTAAAGGCAAAAATTGTAGCTGTTCTTTTTCATCATCTGAGTAATCTTTTTCATTTTTTAACGCTAATTCCTTATAGTAAGGAGCAGCTTTATCATATTGATCAAATTTACCCAACTGATTTTCCTCGCGCCCCAAAGCCAAGTTAAACATTGAAACACAGAGATTTTTTATATTTTTCACAACCTGAAAGGACGCACTGAAAAAGCCTACACCTTTAAAAGCATTTACCAGCAAATTAAACAAGTTATTCACCTATGTAAAATTAGAACCTAATGTAGCCTTTATACCATTAATTTGTATATCAAAAAATCCCTTTTTTTATCTTATATTGTTCGAATAAGTTGCAAGCTAATATTATCGGCATCGGTCGGATGATCTGCCAAAATCGCGTCTACCAGCTGTGTGCTTGTCGCTTTAAAATCAGATGTTTTGCCTAGTAACAAAATATCATTGCGTGATAATGGGTTCCAAAAACCGTCCGTACACAGCAATAAGGTTTCATTGCTTTTAATTGGTGGATAAAGTGTCATGTCCGCATCAGGCGGCTCATATAAATTAACTGTTCTTAACAAACGATTTTGCATCGGATGATAATTAAATTCTTCTTCTGTGATTTTACCTTGTTCATATAACGCTTGAACAGGCGTGTGATCGGCTGTTCGCCAAAGAATCTCTTGTTGGTTTAACAAGTAAGCTCTTGAATCTCCAACATGGGCACAAACAAGGTTATTCTTGTCTATCCAAACGGCAACAAAAGTAGTTTGTGTGTCAATTTCTCCATACTCAAGATGTATAGCCTCACACATATTTTGCCATGCCTTTTGCATACACTGCGCAAAGCCCTCAATTGGATGAGTTAGCACCTGTGACGCGTTATCTATAATTTGTTGAGTAAATGCAGTCGTATAAGCTTTGCTTGCAATATCACCTCTAAAATGACCACCAAGCCCATCGGCAATCACAAAGCAACTCCAATCTTCAGTGATAACATGGCTATAATAGTCTTGATTTGATTTTCTAGCGCCCAGATAAGTTGCTTCAAAACAATTTACTTTCATGCTAAAACCTTGTTAGTAGTCAATGATCGGTTCACCACAATGTTGCGCAATCATATCACGCGCTAATTTATGCAAATTTATAGATTCGGACCAATCAGTTGATTGAGGGATTAATTGTTCACCGATTGTGACTGTGATTATTCCTGGTGAAAATATAAATTCATCATCTCTTAGTATATTTCTTGTACCTTTTATTGCAATTGGACAAATTGGCGTTAATGTTTGCGCTGCTACTTTAAATGCGCCCATTTTAAAGGGGCGCAAGCCAGTAGCATAGGTAAAAGTGCCTTCAGGAAAAATCCCTACACTGCCTCCTGACTTGAGGGTGTTTGCAATGATATCCGTATCGTTGATATTGGCAACAAAATCGATGCGATCCACCGTTATCATATTGAGTTTTTTTAGAATAACGCTCAACAAGGGTACTTTCATCAGCTCTTTTTTAGCGACAAATTTAACACCGATTGGAAGCAGAGATATCAATACAACAGCATCTAAGTAACTGGCATGATTAGCAATATATATGG
>JBFXKR010000027.1:0-8953 GCA_050173595.1 Candidatus Berkiella sp. | reverse complement strand
GTAATGGCTTTTGCTGGTACTTGGGTGCAAGTATATTCTGCGATCTCAGAGGCTAAAGCGTATGCCTCTCTGTCTTCATACTTTTCGGGTGAAACAGAATCATCAATATACATTTGAAAGTAGGGGTTTTTAGCATTACACAATTCAAAAATAAGTGTGTCTAAAGCTTCTTTAAAACTCTTTTCTCTGGCAATTTTAATATTTCGTTTGATAGTACGGGACCATACGCCATTTTCATATCTCTCTTCACCATGCTCTTGATATACGCCGCCGGTATCAAGCTCACTCCTGGGCACAAAATCAATTTTAATAGGGCCATTTTTGGTAGCTTTTGTAATCAAATCATCAAGCTCAGGAATACTTGGAATAAGCGCGATTAAAGCTTTTAACTTGTCCTCATGTTGAGGATAACTTGCTGTATTTACGGTAAGATCTTTGTAAATCATTTTACGACACCAGTACGGAGTTTGTTAGATTGCTGAATTTACTGGGTAGATCTTGAATTGATAAGTAAAAACAGACTACTGGTGTGATTCTTCAACTAAGCGGTTAATGCAATGCGGACAACGTATTTCATAAACTCATTATCCGCATTTAATGCTATTGATTTGAAGCCTAGATCTCTTCATCAGCCGTGAGTCGTCTTGCCTCTTCTTCTAGCATGACAGGAATTTCATCGCGAATGGGAAAAGCCAATTTATCTAATTTACAGATAAGTTCACTTTTTTCTTTTTTATACAGGAGGGGTTGCTTGCAAATGGGGCATGCCAGAATGTCGAGCAGCTTTTTGTCCATTGTCTAATCTCCGTAATAGATTATTCAAAAAGGCAGTGTCTAAGGTTGTGCACAAAGATACCGTATAGGCATTTTTAAGTCCTAATCGCGCACATTTTACCGCATCTTTTTGTGTCATTAAAATAGGAAAATTTTGATTAAAATGAAAATCGCTTAACACATAACGATGGTGATCGCTAAAAGAATGTTCAATCACCTCAATACCTTTTTCACGCAGCATGGTGAAAAAACGTTGGGGGTGTCCAATTCCTGCCACCGCATGTACTGTTTTGCCAACAAAGCGTTCTAATAAACATTTATTATTTTCATCTTCAAGTGAAAGAACTTCTTGTGCTAATTCACTTTTCATTAAGTATTCGTCTTTTTGTGCACTACCATGAGCAATCACAAAATCAACTTGTTTTAATCTGCTTGTGCTTTCTCTTAAAGGTCCAACCGGCAAGCAAAAGCCATTGCCAAAGCGTCGATTGGCATCAATAACTGCAATCTCAATATCTCTAGCAAGCGCATAATGTTGTAAGCCATCATCGCAGATGATGACATCAATATCAGGGAAATATTTTTCAATATAGGAAAGTGCCTTGCTTCGTTTTCTTGTTACAAGAACTGGAATATCTTGACAATTTTGCGCCATCAACAGCGCCTCATCCCCTACCAAATTCACATTTGAGGATGGCCACACTCTTTGCGTTTGCCCCTTTGGCAAATGACTTGCATAGCCATGCATTAAAATAAGGGGTTTATAATGATTTTCATGTAAAAACTGCGCCAACTTAGCCACCAGTGGCGTTTTACCTGTTCCGCCTACGGTGATATTTCCCACGATAATAAGGGGAACTTTGGCGCTTATTGGACCTTTAAACTGATAATAGTAGTATCGACACTTAACAATCAGCATAAATGCCCATGCTAAAGGCAATAAACAATAACTTAACAACGACTTACGATGCCAAAAATCAAGCACCATGATTGCCAGTTTTTGTTTAATCGTATGTTTCATTAAGTGTTAACCACCGCTTTAGAGGGAGGCTCTTGGTATTGCATCACGCGTAAAGAAGCGTACAAGCCATTTAAGTTCATCAACTCTTCATGGGTGCCCATCTCAATGATCTGACCTTTGTCCAGCACAATAATACGATTAGCCTTTTCAATGGTTGATAAACGATGTGCTATGACTAAAGTCGTACAACGTGCCATCAACTTCTCTAAAGCATCTTGAATGTAGCGCTCAGATTCAGTATCTAGCGCACTGGTTGCCTCATCTAGAACCAAAATCGGCGCCTTTTTCAAAATGGCACGGGCTATGGCAATCCGCTGGCGTTGCCCGCCAGAGAGTCTGACGCCATTTTCGCCGATGAGGGTATCAAAGCCCTGAGGTAAATTATCAATAAAATCTTTAGCATAGGCAGAAGTTGCTGCATCGATAATATCTTGCATGCTTGCATTTTCGCACCCATAAGCAATATTGCGCGCAACCGTATCATTAAAGAGCGTGACTTGCTGCGACACAATCGCTATTTGTTGGCGTAATTGCGCAAGTGGCATGTCTAAAATGTTGATGCCATCAACCTTAATTTCACCCTTTGCATCATAAAAGCGAGGCAATAAATTCACCAAAGTGGATTTACCTCCCCCTGAGCGTCCCACCAAAGCAATGGTTTCACCTGCTTTAACATCAAAGGAGATCTGATTTAACACTTGTTCATTTGTCGCCCCATAGTTGAAGCTCACATTTGAATAGGTCACATTTCCGCAAGGATAGCGCAACGCCGTTGTGCCACTGTCTTTTTCAGGCGCTTCATCTAAAAAAGCAAAGATACTCGCCGCACCCGCAATGCCTTTTTGAATGTTATTGTTTAATTTAGTAAATTCTTTAATTGGGCGTAATAGCGCAATCATAGCCGTCATCATGGCAGCAAAAGCACCAGGGCTGATTGAAGTGCGTAGTGTATCCTGAGGGCTTAAGGTTGCTAAATAGACTGTGACAGCTAATGCCATAGAGCCAATAATTTGTACCATGGGCACACTTAAAGCACTGGTTGCAATCAGCTTCATTTCTTGTCGGCGATTACGCTGTAGTACACCTTCAAAACGCTGTGTTTCAAAGGCCTGACCGCCAAAAGCCTTAATAACTTTTTGCCCTTCGATGGCTTCTTCAGCCGCATGGGTTACATTTCCCATCGAATCTTGAATTCGCGTACTCACACCGCGCACTCTTTTGCTCACCACATGCATCACCCCTATCATGACAGGGACTGTGATAAAAAATAAAAATGTCAGACGCCAGCTAATGGATAGCATGACACCAATAAGCGCAATCACGGTAAATGATTCTCTTACCATGGTTGTTAGTGCATCACTGCTTGCATTTGCAACTTGCTCAACGTTATAGGTAATTTTTGAAAGTATTTCACCACTGGTGGTGCGATCGTAATAAGATGTGGGTAATTTTAATAAATGCGTAAACATTTCCCGGCGAAAATTCATCACCACATTTCTGCCAACCCAACCCATAAAAAAGGTTGATAAAAAGGTGGCTAAGCCTCTTATCACAAAAATGCCAATAATGGCGAAGGGGATCCATTGAATAAACGTTTTATTGTGATTGACAAACCCTTCATTTAAAAGCGGCTCTAATAGTTTAATCATGCCAGCATCAACGGCGCCGTATAAAATATTGCCCAAGATGGCAAGCACAAAGGCATAGCGATACGGCCAAACATAAGATAATAAGCGTCGATAAACCGCTTGGCTGGAGTAGGCAGGCTGAGTCATTATTTTGTGAAACCTATTATTATGAATTACTTTTGCGCAATGATCTGAACTTTGGTGACACCCAATTGGGAGGCAACTTCTAGCACAGACACCACTGCTTGGTGTGGGGCTTTTTTATCTCCAGCCACTATCAGGGCCAGGGACTCATTTTGTTCAAGCTTGGCAGCAATAATGCGCTTAAGCTTTTTTGGTTCATTGCTTCCTAGCGGCGAGCCATTAAGATAATAAGCGCCTTGAGCATCAACCCCAATCTCAAGGGTATTACCTTCTTTCGTGAAAGACTGCAGCGCTGCTTTTGGTAACTGCACACCTAGTTGGGTAGCACCCTTAAAAAAGCTGGTAGATACCACAAAAAACAGCAGCAACATAAAAACAACATCAATGAATGGTGTGAGATCTATCCCTACTTCTTCCTGATGTTTTTCACGAAATTGCATAATAATATACCATAAGTTTATTTTCTAATCTTAATTAGCTTTCTGCTTTATCCATGCGCCGCACTGTCATGGTCGGACCCAAGGCTTTTAAGCCGTCGATTAGCTTTTGTGCCTCTTTTTCAAGTTTTGCAGCAAACTCATCTACTCTACGCCTAAAATAGCGGTGAAACATCAAGCTGGGTATGGCAATAAAAAGACCAAATGCGGTGGTTAGCAAGGCCTGGGCAATACCACCTGCCAGTGATTCTGGATCAGGATTGCCCCCTAGTACCGCAAAAATTTGAATCATACCAAGGACAGTGCCTAGCAAACCAAGTAATGGCGCAGCAGAAGCAATTGTACCCAAAGTGTTAAGATACCTTTCTAGCTCAACAATAACTTGGCGCCCTTGATCTTCCATTCGAGAGCGCATGGCAGTGATGCCTTGTTCGCTGTGTTGTAATCCCTTAGATAAAATAAGTCCCAATGGGCTTTGAACAGCTAACTCACTTAATCTTATTGGTTTGCTATCGCGCGTAGAAAGGTTACGTAGAATACTTTGAACCAAATCTTCAGGGATTACTTTGGGTTGTCGTAAAGCCCAAAACCGCTCGGCAATGATTGCTAGGGCTATAATTGAACATCCCAATAACGGGAACATTAACCAGCCTCCTGCCAGTAATATATCTATCACCTTAATTCTCCATGTTACTGTGCCAATAACGACGGTTTTTTACGCGCCATGCTATAGGGGCCATTAATGATGCTTTATGGTTTAATTTAAACAATAAAGCGCCCGTTTGCGATACAAGTAGGTTTGTTGCACCACCCTCTTCATAGCGTTTTAACACTGCTTGCCTTGGAAATCCATATTGATTTGCTAATCCTACAGGAAATAAAGCAAATCTAGGTTTAACAGCGTTAATAAATTCTTCAGAGGAAGAAGTCAAACTTCCATGGTGCGGCACAACGAGAATCGAACTTGGCAGCATTTCGCGATAGGCTTTAAGCATGCTTTGCTCGGCAGCCTTTTCAATATCTCCCGTTAATAAAATACCATGATGCTTTGTGGAAACTTTTAAGACACAAGAGTGATCATTTCTATTCTTGGCATTTGCAATGTTAGGGGTCGGATTTAAAATAGTAAAATTAACACCATCCCAATCCCAACTTTCCCCTGCAATACATCGCCTTGCAGCCATATCAAGCCGCTGAGGCTCACTTGATAGAATTTCTCCATACTCATTTTGTGAAAAAGCGGCTAATCCAGCACGATGATCTAAGTCTCCATGACTGATAATTATTTTATCAATCGCTTGGATATGGTTAAAAAGCATATAGGGTTTGATAATTCTTTTGCCTGCATTATCAAACTGACCATATTGAGGACCAGCATCATAAAGCAAGGTATGATTTTTGGTTTGTATCACTGCCGCTAAACCTTGTCCAACATCTAGCAAGCTAAAAAAGCATTCTCCTTCTTTGGGATACTCTCCTTTATAAAACAGCATTGGCAAAAAAGCCAACCAAGCCCATTGCTTTCCTGGGATCCCCTTAGGTGATATCAATATGATTGCGCCTAAAAATGCCATCAATAAATAGATCCAAGGCACTGTACCAATGTCTGCAAAATAAGTTGGTAATCGCATTAATTGTTCTAGCAGCCAGGCAACCATTTCAAGCGCTAGATTTGCAATGCTCAGCATCCACTTTGCTAAAGTAGAATTGATACCAATAAAAAATAAACCAATTAAACAACAAGGAACGATAAAAAAATCTATAACGGGTAAAGCGATAATATTTGCAATCGGGGAGAGCCACTGAATTTGTTGAAAAAATAGCACACACAATGGCATTAAACCTATAAACACAACCATTTGCGGCATCACCCATTTTTGCCACCACCAAGTTGATTTTTGAGAACCGCCATAGATAAGGGCACCCACGCAGGCAAAAGATAACCAAAACCCAAGCTGTAATGGTGCTAAGGGATCGATGACTAAAATAGCAATACAGGCTAATGCTAGCGCATCCCAAGTAAACAGTGTATGACGTTTAAATAACGCTATTGTTGCAATCAGGATCATCACTAAAGCGCGTTGCGTGGGTATTGAGAGCCGGCAATACCTGAATAAATGAATGCACCAATCAGAGCAAACATGGCACCATAACATATAGCTGGCATCAAGTTCGTAAGCCGATAAGAGCGACGTGCTAAAAAAGTGGCCCAACCGCCACAAAGCAAGGCAATAACACTAATATGTAAACCAGATATAGCAATGGCATGCACCGTACCAGTTGCCTGAAATAACTGCCATTGCGAAGCCGGTATGTTATGATAAACACCCAGCGTTGTTGCTTGGATAACCCCTAAAAAGGGCTTATCGTGAATTAAAGTCCCCATCTCATCGTTCAACTTCTGGCGCCAACGAGTCAACGAGAAGCGATGTGAAGGCTCAAAATGTGAAATACTTATTAATTTTCCCGTTGCATGAATGCCTTCTAGAAACAACTGTTTTTGATGGTCACGTCCTCCTGGATTTGACAAATGCCATCGAGGTTTAAGTTTTACTTTAGCGCAAATAATATCATCATGCTTTAATGCATATTCTGGGTTTTGCCAATGCAATCTAATCATGGCATCCGTGATAGGTTTGTTTTGATAGCGGTTCAACGAAACATCAAAGCGAAGCGTTTTATCATGAGATTGTGTGATCCCCTGCACGGTGCCACACACCGAAACCACTTGTTGAATATCCTGGGAAGGTAGTGCCCATTTAAGCTTTTGCGACGCATCAATAAAAGCCAAAATCAGGCCCATGGCACATGCAAGCAAAAAGAAGGCTATGATTTTAAAGCTAGGCTTGAAAAACCAACTAAATAGCGAAGTTACTAACAAAGCTGTGCAGCCTACGAAGAGGTGCAAAGATTGCAAAGGTGCTGAAAATAAATTCAGCAAACAACTACCGGATAATAAACCAAGAGCAATATTGATGAGCATAACTGCTAGCCCTACAAAATTGAAAACCTACTATGGCTAAAAAACTATTTAAAAGACTAATTAAAAAATATATTCCTGACATTACAGCCTTTAAGGATAAAGAGCTTAAAATGTTGGGCAAGTTTATCAATGATCCTAATCTTTGGCACCTTAATCGTTATTCTGTTTCTACCGCTTTTAGTACAGGGTTATTTGCAGCGCTGATACCTGTGCCATTTCAAATGTTACTGGCAGCAGTGCTATCCATTATTTTCAGAGGCAACATACTAATTGCAGCCGCCCTTGCTTGGGTATCCAATCCTATTACGACGCCACCACTTTTATATCTTGAATATAAAATTGGCACCTTTTTACTTGGCATGAAGCCCCATCCTTTTCAATTTGAAGCTTCTTGGGAATGGCTAAAAACCGAATTTAATACCATTGGCGCCCCTATTTTAGTAGGCTGCTTAATTACCGCCATCATTTTTGCCATTCTTGGTAATATTATTGTTAGGATCTTATGGCGAATATCTGTTGCCAGTGCCTGGAAAAAACGCGTACGTAAAATTAAAGCTAGAAAAAAATTGTTAAAAAAAACAATCAAAAAAAAGAAATCAAATAAGAAGCATACTTAATGGCTAAAGAGCTATTCAGAAAGTTCATGCCCAGCGCACACACTATTTTCTCAAATCGCTATTTAAGGCCCTTTCGACATATCTTATCCTCGCCAAACTTGTGGCACCTCAATCGCTATAGCGTGGCTAGCGCCATGAGCATTGGGTTATTTGTTTGTTTTATGCCACTGCCTGGCCATATGATCATTGCAGCGATGATGGCCTTTATTGCTCAAGCAAATTTACCTTTGTCAGTAGCCTTGGTATGGATAAATAATCCTTTTACCATTGCGCCTATGTTTATATTTGCTTATGAGCTTGGAGCGCATATCCTTCATATCCCCCCCCAAAAATTTCATATTGAAATGTCCACCCATTGGTTAGCGCACGAGTTAATGCATTACTATGATCCGCTGTTGCTAGGTTGCATTATCTGTGGGGGATTTTTAGCCGTTATCGGCAATATCAGCGTGCGGCTCTTTTGGCGCTACCAAGTAAGTTTGGCTTGGAAACATCGTGCTAAAAAGCGCAAAAAGCGCCCTATTGTGGATATACACGACAAAGACTGAGTGCTAAAGCGGTGTTTTCAGATAGAATCGCCACATAATGTTATGTGTGACCTAGACTTAAGCGCAAGTTATGTTTAGTATTTTATAAACATCATTTTTTGGAAAAATTTGCGCAAATGGCCAAAAACCTGATCAAACGCTACATGCCTTCTCCTGAAAAAATCCATGCGAATAAATTTCTGCGGATTTTTGGAAAATTACTACATAATTCTAACTTATGGCATCTGAATCGTAATAGTGTTGCCACGGCTGTAAGCATAGGTTTGTTTATCACCTATATCCCATTTCCTGGCCATATGCCCTTGGCTGCCCTGGCTGCGATTTTACTGCGCGCGAATTTACCAATTTCAGTTGCATTGGTATGGGTTGTTAATCCGCTGACCATGATCCCCATGTTTGGTTTTGCTTATGGTGTTGGCGCAGCATTATTAGGCGTGACCTTACAAGATTTGAATTTTAGTACTTTTGCCGTGCTTCAAGAAGTTTGGCAGCCGTTTTTATTGGGCTGCTTATTGTGTGGTGGCTTTTTAAGTGTTGCAGGTAATGTCATCGTGAGATTATTTTGGCGCTATTCTGTCATTAGAAATTGGCGCGCTCGCCAAACACGCCGAAACGTTTCTGCATAAAAACTTAGCCTAAAAAGTATATAGATATTCGTTAGGAAGTTCTTGGAAGAAGTCCATCCGTCAGTACGCCTCTTTCAAGAGACACAATCCTGTCCATGCGCTTAGCGAGTGTTAAATCATGGGTCACAACGATAAAGCTTGTGCCTATTTCTTTGATCAACTGCATCATTAAGTC
>JBFXKR010000026.1:0-9051 GCA_050173595.1 Candidatus Berkiella sp. | reverse complement strand
TATTAATCCCCTCTTTTCCTAGTACCTCAAACATTGTGCTAGCAATGCCAGCATGAGAGCGCATCCCAACGCCTACCAAAGACACTTTTGCGATCTTAGCGTCGCTTAATATGCCTTTAGCATTTAACTCTAGGCTTACTTTCTCCAATATGGCACGGGCTCGCTCAAAGTCGCGCCGATGCACTGTAAAAGTAAAATCCGTATTACCATCATCCCCTAGATTTTGGATGATCATGTCCACTTCAATATTGGCTTCGCTGATCGGACCTAAAATCCGTCCAGCCACACCAGGTTTATCTGGCACGCCACGAATTATCAGCCTTGCTTCTTCACGACTAAACGCTATGCCCGCAACAACTGGTTTTTCCATGCCTTGATCTTCAAAAGTGACTAAAGTGCCAGGACCTTCTTTAAAGGTCGATAACACACGCAAAGGCACCCGGTATTTACCCGCAAATTCTACTGCTCTATTTTGCAATACTTGCGCACCTTGACTTGCCATCTCTAGCATTTCATCAAAGGTAATGCCTGGCATACGCCTAGCATCAGTAACAATACGAGGATCCGCTGTGTAAACACCATCCACATCTGTATAAATCTGGCATTCATCCGCTTTTAATGCTGCAGCTAATGCAACAGCAGTCGTATCTGAACCACCTCGCCCTAATGTCGTAATGTTCCCAGCAGCATCAATACCTTGAAAACCTGCTACGACAATGACATAACCTTGTGCCAAACCAGCCCGAATTTGCGCTTCCTCGATATGCTCTATACGCGCTTTAGTATGTGATGAATCCGTGTGGATCCCCACTTGAAAGCCAGTATAAGATTTAGCTGCACAACCTAAGCTTTGTAATGCAATGCTTAGTAGCGCAATAGAAACTTGCTCTCCTGTTGAAAGCAATACATCCATTTCACGCTCTGTTGGACTATCGGTGATTTGATAGGCTAGGCTTTCCAAGCGATCGGTTTCATCGCCCATTGCCGATACCACAACAACGACATCATGCCCTGCACTTTGCGTAGCCTTTATTTTTCTGGCTACATGCATCATGCATGAAATGCTTGCAACTGAAGTGCCGCCGTATTTTTGAACAATTAAGCTCATTAGCTAATCCATTTAAAGGCCGAATTCTAACATTTTTTCCGTTATAACATCATCCCCCCTTTTTGTCATATTAACTTTAGGGGGGAGGCTTTATTTAATAAGCTTCTCTTTTATCCAATCGGCCACAGACGCCAATGCTTTATCTAAAGCTTCAACCTGGGTACCGCCAGCTTGGGCTAAATCTGGGCGGCCGCCGCCTTTTCCGCCTATTTGACCAGCAATGTAGTTCGCCAAGTCACCTGCCGCTATCTTGTTAGTGCTATCTTTCGTGACACCAACGATTAACTGCACTTTTTCATCTTGTACTGCTGCTAAAACAATCACTGCTGTGTGTAATTTACTTTTTAAGCTATCAACCAAATCACGCATCATTTTTGGCTCAGCATCGCTTAACTTTTTAACCAACACTTTAATGCCACCAATTTCAATGGCTTCACTGCTTAAATCACTTCCAGCCCCACTTGCTAATTTACTTTTTAAGCGGCTGGCTTCTTTTTCTAAGTCTTTGACATTAGCAAGTAATTGCACAATTTTTGATTCAAGTGATTGTCTGTCAGTTTTTAAGAGCTGACCCAAATGAGTAAGGGTTGCTTCACCTGCGTTTAACCAAGTCATCGCCCCTTTACCTGTCAGTGCTTCTATGCGACGCACCCCAGATGCAATACCTGATTCACCAATGATTTTAAATAACCCTATATCACCTGTGCGCTGCGTGTGTGTGCCACCACAGAGTTCAACCGAATAACCATGCCCCATGTTAAGTACACGAACTGTATCGCCATACTTTTCACCAAATAATGCCATAGCGCCTTGCTTGATAGCCTCATCCGGCGACATTTCTTTGATAATAGCCTCTGTGTTTTCTAAAATCTTTTCATTTACTCTATCTTCAATTTGCTTGATTTGATCCGCGCTAAGCGCTTCAAAGTGTGCAAAATCAAATCGTAATCTATCTGGCGCAACCAGCGAGCCTTTTTGTGTGACATGTTTTCCGACAATTTCTCTTAAGGCAGCATGCAATAAATGTGTCGCTGAGTGATTTAATTTAGTCGCTTGGCGCTTTTGTGCATCGACTTTCGCAGCAATTTTATCATCAAGTGCTACCTTGCCTTTTAACACTTCACCAATATGAATAATCGCATCTCCCATCTTTTGGGTATCATCCACTCTAAAGCTAAATGAATTTTCCGAAGAAAGCATACCTTTATCGCCAACCTGGCCACCCGATTCTGCATAAAATGGCGTGTGCTTTAAAACAACGTGTGCTTTATCACCAACGCTCAGTGCATCTACCTTCTCACCATCTTTGAACAATGCAACAACTTGCGCAGTTTCTTCTAACTTTTCATAACCCGTAAACTCAGTTTTAGCGTCGATGGTGGTATGTTGATTGTAATCCACCCCAAACTGGCTTGATGCACGCGCGCGCTCACGCTGCTCTTGCATCTGACGCTCAAAGCCAGCGATATCTACTTCTAAATTTCTTTCACGTGCGATATCGGCCGTTAAATCAACCGGAAAACCATAGGTATCGTATAATTTAAATAAAATTTCACCGCTTAAAATATTGCCATGCACCCTACCTGGTAGTTGGCTAATTTCCTGCTCTAAAATTTTCAAGCCTTGCTCTAAGGTGCGAGCAAATTGCTCTTCTTCTTTGGCAATCACTTTTTCAATATAGTCTTGCTGTGCTTTTAATTGCGGATAAGCATCACCCATTTCTTTAATTAATGGCGCCACCAATTTGAAAAAGAAAGGCTCGTTAGCGCCTAATTGGTTACCATGGCGTAACGCTCTTCGCATAATCCGGCGCAACACATAACCACGTCCTTCGTTGGAAGGCAACACACCATCTTTAATTAAAAAAACGCTTGAGCGAATATGATCAGCTAAAACGCGAAGTGACTTTTCTTTTTTGGTTTCGCTCATTTGGGCTTTGGACAAACCTAATAGGTTAGCCGCTGCTTGAATCATATTTACAAAGAGATCGATTTCATAATTGCTATGTACCCCTTGCATGACTGCAGCAAGCCGCTCCAGTCCCATGCCGGTATCAACCGACGGCTTAGGCAGTGGTGTCATATTACCTTGGCTATCACGATTAAATTGCATAAAGACCAAGTTCCAGATCTCAATATATCTGTCACCATCATCATCAGGTGAACCAGGCGGTCCTCCTGGAATGTTGGGGCCATGATCATAAAAGATCTCTGTGCAGGGGCCACAGGGGCCTGTATCGCCCATCGACCAAAAGTTATCTTTGGCACCACAACGTGAAAAACGATTTTTATCTACTTGTATTTCGTTTAACCAAATATTAGCCGCTTCATCATCTTCTTGAAAAACGGTTACCCAAAGTTTTTCAGTAGGCAATTTTAATACTTGTGTTAAGTATTCCCAGGCATATTGAATCGCTTCACGCTTAAAATAATCACCAAAGCTAAAATTGCCTAACATTTCAAAGAATGTATGATGACGCGCGGTATAACCCACATTTTCCAAATCGTTATGTTTACCACCGGCTCTCACACAACATTGTGAACTTGCTGCTTTGGTGTAAGGACGTTGATCGCGCCCTAAAAACACATCTTTAAATTGCACCATGCCGGCATTAGTAAACAATAAGGTTTCGTCATTGATTGGCACTAATGAACTGCTTGAAACAAGAGAATGTCCCTTTTTCTCAAAAAAGGTCAAAAAGCTTTGTCGAAGTTCTGCGACTTTCATAGTTCACCTATAGTGCAATCGATAAGGCACTACGAATCTCCTCGCTTGTGAACCCCCGATATTGCAAAAATCGTGCTTGTAGTATGCGTTGTTCTTTTTCTTGAGGAATTGCTTCCCCAAAACGCTTTATTCTCGCGCAAATGGCCAGCTCACACCAGGGTGTTTCTTGCCAAACCTCGCTTGAGCGAATTTGGGTGTGATCAATACCACGCTTGCCCAGCTCGGCACAAATTTTTAGTGGTCCATAGCCCTTAGCGCTGCGAAAACGAATATAACTTCCGATAAAGCGCATGTTGTTTAGTAAGTTTTCATTCTCTAAATCATCAAGCACTTCACGTATTATTGTACCGGGGAATCCTTTTCTTAAAAGTTTTGTGAATAACTCTTTTTTGCCGTGATCACGACGAGCGAGTAAATAGAGTGCTTTAGTGCGGATGAGCGTTTTCAAATCCCCCCGCTTGCCTTTGGCAAGACGGCCCCCTTTACAAAGTGGGCATTGTCGCTTCGCGACTTTAAAATTAGCATTTTCACAAATTACCTTTCCTCAGGGTTACTGTGAGCGAAGCGAACAAACCTCCCTCTTTCGTAAAGAGGGAGGCCCGAAGGGCGAGGGGGATTTGCTAGATGTACTAAATTTCTTCTTCCGCCAATTCCCCTGATTCAATCGCATTTTTTACTTTAGAGACTTTAGCTTTGGTTTCTTCTTTGCTAAGAACAGGAGAAACGGTTGAAGCGCCTGCTGAAGGTGCACGAACCGCTGGTGGTAAAGACTTCTCGCGAATTTTCGCTTCTAGATCTTCGGCAGCTTTAGGATTGTCTTGCAAGTATTGACGTGCATTTTCTTTACCTTGGCCTATGCGGGTGCCTTCGTAGCTATACCAAGCGCCTGATTTTTCAATAAAACCTAATTTCTCGCCTAATTCAACGACTTCACCTAGGCGAGAAATACCTTCACCATAAAGAATTTCAAATTCAGCTTGTCTAAATGGCGGCGCCACTTTATTTTTCACTACTTTAACCCGGGTTTCACTTCCCATGACTTCTTCGCCTTTCTTAATAGCACCAATACGGCGAATATCTAAACGAACCGAAGAGTAGAACTTTAAAGCATTACCACCTGTTGTTGTTTCAGGGCTACCAAACATCACCCCTATCTTCATACGAATTTGGTTAATAAAAATGGCTAAAGTGTTAGAGCGTTTTAAGTTACCGGTGAGTTTTCTTAATGCTTGAGACATTAAGCGCGCTTGTAAGCCCATATGCTGATCGCCCATTTCACCTTCAATTTCTGCTTTTGGTGTTAATGCAGCGACAGAGTCAATGATGATAACGTCAACACCGCCTGAGCGCACTAACATATCTGCGATTTCAAGCGCTTGCTCACCTGTGTCTGGCTGAGAAATTAATAGCTCATCTAATTTTACGCCGAGTTTCTCAGCATAAAGTGGATCAAGCGCATGCTCTGCATCGATAAAGGCTGCAACCCCACCCTTGCGTTGACACTCTGCAACGACCTGCAAGGTGAGGGTTGTTTTACCTGAAGATTCTGGTCCATAAATTTCGACGATACGCCCTTTAGGCAATCCACCAATCCCCAAGGCAATATCTAAACCTAAAGAGCCTGTTGAAATAGCTTCAATATCTGCGATGGCGCCTTTATCGCCCAGCCACATGACTGAGCCTTTGCCAAACTGGCGATCAATTTGTGACAGTGCTGCATTTAATGCTTGTTTTCTATTGTCATCCATGGTGTTGCCCCTACATAAATCAAATTGAAAATAAGATAAGTTACCAAGTTGCTAAAAGGTTGCTCATTATCGCACACAACTTTGTTGATTGATAATTTTTGTTACCATAATCAATCTAGCGCTGCTTTTGAAAGAAAGCAAGGCCCAACAATTAAAAATTACTGCCTAGACGAGATAGGCTATCAAGGAATTGATCTTGAAGGCTCGCGATTAAAAAGGTACAAACACTCAACAGATCTTATTGTACTTGGAACTTCAACTAAAATTAGAAAACCACATGACAAAAAATAACACCGTCACTAAAAATGAAACTGTCAATCATACCCCCATGATGCAGCAGTATTTAAAAATCAAAGCACAACATCCTCATCAATTGTTGTTTTATCGCATGGGCGATTTTTATGAGTTATTTTTTGAAGATGCTAAAAAAGCTTCAAATTTACTCGATATTACCTTAACAGCACGCGGACAAGCACAAGGTAATCCTATTCCCATGGCAGGCGTGCCTTATCATGCTGCGGAAAATTACTTAGCCAAGTTATTGCAAGCTGGCGAATCGGTTGTGATCTGCGAGCAAATTGGCGATCCAGCGACAAGTAAAGGCCCTGTTGAGCGACAAGTCGTACAAATTTTAACGCCTGGCACTGTCACTGACGATGCGCTACTAGAATCAAAAACCGCTAGTTTATTAGCAGCCATCTACTCACATAAAAATAGCTATGGCATTGCTAGCCTTGAATTATCAAGCGGCCGCTTTTTATTGCAAGAAGTCGGTACTTGCGAACAGTTAATAGCTCAAATTGAGCGCATCAGCCCAAAAGAACTGCTTGTTGATGAAAATGTTCCTCAAATAGAATTTCTTAAAAAACAAACCTTAGTGCACCAACGCCCAACTTGGGATTTCGATTATGAAACATCTGTCAGGCAACTGTGTCTACAATTTGGAACCAAAAATTTAAAAGCTTTTGCCTGCGAGCATTTAAAACTTGCTTTAAGTGCTGCTGGCTGTTTATTGCGCTATGCGCAAGAAACTCAACGTCGTGCACTACCTCATCTACAAAGTTTAAAAGTAGAAAACACAACAGATTTTATTCAACTCGATCCACATACTCGGCGTAATTTAGAGCTTACTGTTAATTTACAAGGTGAAAACAAACATACTTTATTTTCAACCATCGATTTCACAGCCACGGCCATGGGAAGCAGGTTATTAGCAAGGTGGCTTCACCAGCCACTCACCTGTCAGGCGACACTTAAACAGCGCCAACAAACTATTAACGCGTTATCGGACAAATCCTGTGATGAACTTCACACCTTATTAAAACAAGTCGGGGATTGCGAACGCATTGTTGGACGCGTAGCGCTTCAAAGTGCTAGACCAAGAGATTTAGAAAAGTTACGCATTGCCCTAGAATGTATTCCCAAAATCAAAGCCTTACTTAAAAAAAATAACTGCTTAGCGCAAGATAAACTTGAAAGCCTTCACGATCATCGCACTTTAGCTGTTACACTCAAAAAAGCCATTATTGAAAATCCACCAGTTGTTTTGCGTGATGGTAATGTGATTAAACCAGGATACGATGAAACCTTAGATGAGCTTCGCGCTTTGAGTGACAATGCTGATGGTTTTTTACAAAAATTAGAAAAAAAAGAGCAGGCTCGTACCAAGCTCAGTACGCTCAAAGTAGGTTATAACCGTATTCATGGTTTTTATATTGAATTAAGTCGACAGCAATCTACGCTTGCCCCAAAAGACTATGTTCGCCGGCAAACACTTAAAAATGTTGAGCGCTATATCACACCTGAACTAAAAGTTTTTGAAGAAAAAGTTTTAAGTGCTAAGGAAAAAGCGCTAAGCCAAGAAAAATCACTGTATGAAGCATTATTAACGAAGCTACTTGGCTTTTTACCAACGCTACAACAAACCGTAGGGATTTTATCTGAAATAGATGTGTTAAATGCTTTAGCGCTTGGTGCAAAACGCTATGATTATCATTGCCCTGAATTTGTGAAGACAAATGAAATCACGCTGAACCATGCAAGACATCCGGTCGTGGAAAGGCTGTTAGAAGATCCCTTTATCCCCAATGATGTTGGGCTAAATGAAACAACATCTACCTTGCTGATAACGGGCCCTAATATGGGCGGCAAATCCACTTTTATGCGCCAAACAGCCTTGATAACTTTAATGGCTCACATTGGCAGTTTTGTGCCAGCTAAAACCGCAAAGTTTGGCCCCATCGATAGAATATTTACGCGAATAGGCGCTAGCGATAATTTAGCACAGCATCAATCGACATTTATGGTAGAGATGACTGAAACCGCGAATATTTTGCATCATGCCACCCCCAATAGCTTAGTCATTATCGATGAAATTGGCCGTGGTACCAGCACATTTGATGGACTCGCATTAGCATGGTCATGTTTAAACGATTTAACCAAGCGCATCAAAGCGCTCACCTTGTTCTCAACCCATTATTTTGAATTAACACGACTATGCGAACAATTGACGCATTGTAAAAACATTCATTTAGATGCAAAAGAATATGAAGAAAATCTTGTGTTTTTACATAAAGTAGAACAAGGGCCAGCAAACAAAAGCTATGGCTTGCAAGTGGCAAAATTAGCAGGGATCCCCAAAGCTGTGTTAAAACATGCGCAAAAGACATTAACAGAATTAGAGCAGCAAACTATTGTTTCTGAGCGTCGCCCACAAAATCCAAAAGCGAATAATGATCTTCATCCATTGATAAAGGAAATTAAGCTACTAAACCCTGATGAATTTACCCCAAAAGAAGCTTTACAAAAGTTGTATCATTTAAAGACTCTGATAGAGAAAATGCAAGAAGCAGAATGTGCTTAATAAAACAGGCGCGGCCCAGTGAGGGGCGCTAAATCGATAAGGAAATTAAAATGAATCATATTCAGGATTTAATCCGCGAAATTCCAAAAGCAGAATTACATTGCCATATAGAAGGTACATTAGAGCCCGAAATGATGTTTACCTTAGCAAAAAGAAACAATATCAAATTGCCATTTGCCAATCCTGAAGAAATTCGAAAAGCATATGAATTCACAGACTTACAAACTTTCTTAGATATTTACTATCAAGGTGCGAATGTACTTCGTACTGAACAAGATTTTTATGATCTCACCTATGCCTATATGTTACGCGCTAAAGAAGACAACGTGTGTCATGCAGAGATCTTTTTTGACTCACAAACACATACCGACAGAGGTATTGCTTTTGAAAAAGTGGTCAATGGCATTCACCATGCTCTAATGGATGCGAAAACGAAATTAGACATCAGCTCTCATTTGATCTTATGCTTCTTAAGACATCTCTCTGAAGAGGCTGCTTTTGAAACGCTCAAACAAGCCCTTCCCTTCAAGGATAAAATTATTGGAATTGGCTTAGATTCAGGCGAAAAGGGAAATCCTCCTGAGAAATTTGAACGTGTCTATCAA
>JBFXKR010000025.1:0-9096 GCA_050173595.1 Candidatus Berkiella sp. | reverse complement strand
AAATTTTAAAGGTTCTTGTCTTTTATGCCATTACGCTGAGCTGATTTTCGACTAGTGGTAGGTATAAACAGATAAAAGCTACTTACTGATATCTGTTATATTGATGCAAAACAACAGTAAGTAGCTTAAGAAGGATTATTGTTTGGGCTTCTTCTTATCCTTAGCAACAACGCCATGTTTTTCTAGTTCCTCCATTTTCCTTTTTTCTGCGCCTTTAGAAACAACCTTGAGATCTTTTAATTTTTGTAATTCTCTTTGGCGTTCAGCTTGATTCCTTCCATGCATGACATCAGTTGACTTAGAGGTGCCTCCTGGCGTAGAAATTCTGCGTTCATTTCCAATATTTTGACGTTTTTCAGCATGCTCCATATATGCTTGTCGCTGCATCTCTTTGTGAATTGCTTCTTTTCTATTTCTTTCTTCTTCCCATTCTTTCATTTTTTGTTTGTTTGGGTGTTCATTTTCTTTTTTGCGTGACATTTTGACCTCCTACCAAATACTACATATAAAGAAATATATGCATATAACTTTATAAAATACCCAAAACCCCTCCCTGTCAACAAAAATCATTAGGTGTATTTAAGCGAAAATAGCCATCATAAAAAAGTCGTGAAAAAAATGCTCTTCTTGGCTTTTTTTGTTTTATGTAATGTATTTAGTGTGAATTTTAAAATGTGTTTTGAACACTTTGTGCGATTTTAATTTGCAATATCTTTTTATAAAATACATTTTATATATTTTGTAGCGTTATAGGAATGCCAACATGCGACATGAGAAACGTGGTACTCATAGTGACCAAGTACATATTCTTTGAAGGAGCCTAGAAATTTGTTATAGGGTAATCTTTCTTCCAAGTATCTTTGTGAATACTACAGCTAAATCATTTGTGGCATCTTCTGATCGATTATTGGAACGCCAGGCTACGTGCATGTCAGGGCGAACGAGGATACATCCACTGTCCAAGATTTCACGAGCAATCGCCCACTCCCCAAATGGATCTTCATAATCACAGCCAGGACCTATTGTAACCACCTTAACAACAAGACCAGTCGCTACTGATAAAGCGTTCGCGGCTTGTGCCCAACAATTTCCACCAATGCCTGTTAGCACCGTAAAATAACCCTTGCCACACACGTCGAAAATTGAAACCCTGTCGGTCCCTTTCTCTATCCATACATGAGGCAGATGCGCACCAGGATAAGTACATAATTGTGTGTAAATTTCTGGATCTTGCTTAAAACCTGGATCAGGCGAGCCATCAGATACGACCGCACTTGATTTGTAACGTTGGTTCATTTCAAAACCATGACAATCAAATTCGTAAATCTTGTGTGCAATCGCTTCACGAAGTTTTCTTCGTTGCTCCTGTGCTTGGGGTGTGTCCTTCAGCCTAGCTGCTATGTTCTCAATCATCTCATCAGGATTTTTAGTGTCAATAAGTCCAAGTGCTTGGAAGATTGGGCCAAACTCTTCAATTGACTTGTTGGATCGGTCAACTATTTGCTTGCTGATCGGACCTCTCTCTTCTTGATAAGTGTCCAGCAGAGAGTGGGAGGCCTGCCCTTTAATAACCAGAGCTAATTTCCAAGCTAGGTTATAAGCATCTTGAATAGAGGCATTTGAACCTAACCCATTACTTGGTGGATGGCGATGGATAGCATCACCCATGCAAAACACGCGTCCTTTTGAGCATTGAAGTGCATACATATGGTTTACTGTCCACGTGGAGATAGATTTAATTTCGATTGGAACCACTTGCTCACCAATCAGCGAATAAACGACGCCTTTTGCAAATTCTTCATCAACAAGGGGCTGCGGACCATGAATATCGTATCCCCAAATCACGAGCCATTCATTCCATGGACGCACCATGCGTACGACCCCCATTCCAATACCACCAATATCAGATCCTGGCTGAAGTACCCAATAAAGAACGCTTGGACGATGCGCTACATAGCGAGATAAATCACCCTTGAAGAGAATATTAATTGAACCAGCAAGGCCCATCTGGCCTGCCATCTTAAGGCCAGCATCCGCAGCCACATGAGAATTTGCTCCATCTGCACCGATAAGATACTTCGAGCGAATATCGAATTCTTCTCCAGAGATTCTATCTCGAGCACGGGTGATTACCCCTCCTTCGTCCTGAACATGACTAAGATATTCTGTCGAAAGTCTGGCTTTTGTACCTTTAGAACAAGCTGCGCCAAACAAAATTGGCTCCAAGAAATTCTGCGGAAGGTCCATCATTCTGCATGGGCTAGCCAAAACATGTCGCGCCATAGTCATAGGATGACTACCCCATGAGTGGACACGTCCAAGCTCTTCTCCTGAAAGACTTGTGCAAAAGACATTATTACCCATGAGTTCCTGTGGTGTTCCATAAAGAATTGCGTCCTTCTCAACGCCAAGATCCCGCAATACTTCTAAAGCTCTCTGATTGGTAATATGCGAACGGGGGCTATTTGATAACCACTGATGGTTCGTTATCAGAACATTGCGAATCCCATAAGAGGCCAATAGCGCCGCAGCTGTTGAACCCGCCGGTCCGGAACCTACTACAAGCACATCAGTCTCAATCATCATTTTTACTACTCTTTATTATCATCCATCTCATTCAATGTTTCATGAGCTTTTATGGTATCACTATCAACGACAGTAACAGCAATAAATTCTCAAGCTGTATTTGCATCTGCTATTGGATCAATTCCATTATCCTGAGCTAATTTTATTACCCAAATATTGTAAGGTTTAATCTCAGAAAATCACTTTCTTTAAACTTTAATGAGATAGCGAGGCCGCTATTTTTTTAGTGCTAATGATATGACAATTAAATGGGGTGATTAGTTTCAAACAATTCAATGACGCAGAATAAACATTAAGTTTGAAACTGAAAGTTTTAACAGTTTCTTTGAGGGAGAATAAATTACGGCTGAAATAGATTAGTTGATAACTCTGAAACCATAACCCACCCTGTTAACAAAAATCATTAGATGTATTTAAGCGCAAAACAGCCATCATAAAAAAGCCAAGAAAAAATGCTCTTCTTGGCTTTTTTTGTTTTATGAAATTTATTTAGTGTGAATTTACAAATGTGTTTTGAACACTTTGTGCAATTTTACTTTGCAATATCTTTTTATAAAACACATTTTTCACAAAAAAATATACTATCTTAATATTGCTATTTGCATTCAAACTCGGATCTCTGCACCCTGCTTTTCCATCTCCTTTCATATACGGAGTTCTCAAGGCCAGATTGAGCTCACCTTCTGGAAGTGACAGTTTATATCTAGGCTTCATAAAATCATGATTATTTATTATAATGAACCCTCGTTTTTCCATATTTTTGATTATTATCGGAATAGAAGAAACTTTCTCACCTGTAATCTGCGCAAGTTTAAAATCTGAGATTTGAAATGTTTTTATATTACTTTCTAAGCTCTGATGAGCAAGCAAAAGCCAAAGTAATTTTTCGGAATCTCTTAAACCATCATGTTGGGCCACAAATCTAAGTTCAGTGTTATTGAATTTGGGGCAAGTACTGAATTGTCGTTTTGCTGTGATTTTCTTAACATGATTAATGTTTATTACTGACATAGCAACCTCCTTTAACACTGAAAAAATCTTTCAAGCTTGAACAAAAAGGTAATAGCAAAGACTTAATAGAAAGTTTTATTATAATAGTCTTAATTACACTATTTAATAAAATGTTACTATTATGGTTAAGATCATAAGTTAATAAAATGTGTCTATAAAGCTACGCTTTTTACCATTCATGACATCGTTATAAGAAAGCTCAAGAGCCATATCATAACAATCATCGACAATATTCGATGATTTCTCAACGAGATCATCAACAAAATCTTCGAAATTTTCTGAGGTTGGATTATTTTCATGTTCACAAGAGCCACCAGAAACTGCTTTTATATTTTCAAGTGATGATATTTTCATGATAATACTCCTTTTGTTATCAAAGATGTGCTTGAATAACACATCTTGATACCATCATAACGAATCAAACCCAATTTGGCAACCCAACACTATACACACTGATATATTCAGCATTTTTAAATAAATCAACATTAAAACACCAATAAATCATATCGTTAAATTTACAATCATTTAAACCACACTGACTTGAGATTAATCTGAAATAAATATGGAAAATGACATCACTTTTTTAAATTACTATTTTCTTTAATAGGCGAACAAAAACTACAATCAGCAACGTCATAGTTAGTTGCCTGCCGTAGCTTGGTAAATATGTCCTTTTATCTTTAAACAATCTATTAACTATCGTAAAGTATCTGTAATTCAAATAATAACGATATTGTGTAATGAGTATGAATCCTAATCATAGCAATGCCATACTGTGCGTCTCTAACCTCAACAAGACCTATGCGAGTGGTTTTCACGCGCTAAAAAACATTAATCTTGAAATAAAACAAGGCGAAATATTTGCCTTGTTAGGCCCAAATGGAGCAGGCAAAACAACCTTAATTAGCATCATCTGCGGCATCGTAAATCCAGGCTCAGGTGTTGTTACTGTTAAAGGTCACAATGTGATCACAGATTATCGAGCCTCAAGAGCCCTGATTGGACTTGTTCCTCAGGAAATAGCAACGGAGAGCTTTGAAACAGTATGGGATACCGTCAGCCATAGCAGAGGATTGTTTGGTAAAGCTAAAAATCCAAAATACATTGAGCAAGTTCTAAAATCACTATTTTTATGGGACAAAAGAAAAGAAAAAATCATGGCGCTATCTGGCGGTATGAAAAGAAGATTAATGCTTGCAAAAGCCTTGGCACATGAACCTGAAGTGCTTTTCTTAGATGAACCAACAGCGGGTGTTGATGTTGAATTACGAAAAACATTATGGGCACTTGTTCATCAATTAAGAGAATCTGGCGTTACCATTATCCTCACAACACATTATATCGATGAAGCTGAGGAAATGGCTGATAGAATTGGTATTATTCATCAAGGTGAAATCATATTAGTTGATGAAAAAAAGCAACTTATGAAAAAACTGGGCAAGAAAGAACTGCGCTTACAATTAAAATCACCATTAGAAGCAATACCAGAGAATTTATCATCTTATGATTTGCAGTTAATAGACGATGGATTAACCTTAGTACTGACATTTGATGCGCAAAAAGAAGATAATCGAGTTACTGAACTTATTGATAATTTAAATGTGAATGGCATTACTTTTCATGACTTAAGTACCACCCAAACCTCTCTTGAAGATATTTTTGTACAAATAACGAGTAAAGTATGAATTACCGTGGTGTTTTATCTATCTATAACTTTGAAATGGCACGTACCTTTAGAACCATTGGCCAAAGCATTGCCTCCCCAGTTCTACTGACTGTACTCTATTTTGTGGTGTTTGGCTCAGCATTAGGCTCTCAGATTGCGAATATCGATGGTCTTTCTTATGGTGCTTATATTGTACCCGGTTTGATGATGCTTACTGTTTTATCAGAAAGCGTCTCAAATGCCGCCTTTGGAATTTACTTTCCTAGATTCACCGGCACAATCTATGAAATACTCTCTGCGCCGATTTCACACTTTGAAGTGCTATTGGGATTTGTAGGCGCAGCTGCGACCAAATCCATGATGGTAGGGCTTATCATCCTTGCCACAGCCAGCTTTTTTATCAAAATACATATTGTACACCCCTTTTATATGGTCGGTTTTTTAGCGCTAACGTCGATATCTTTTAGTTTGCTTGGTTTTATTATTGGTATCTGGGCTGATGGCTTTCAAAAACTGCAAGGGATCCCTCTGCTAGTAATCACACCATTATCTTTCTTAGGTGGCAGTTTTTATTCCATTAACATGCTGCCGCCCTTTTGGCAAAAGATTTCCTTGATTAATCCTGTTGTTTATTTAATAAGCGGTTTTCGCTGGAGTTTTTATAATACTTCAGACATAAATATCGAAATTAGCTTACTCATGATTTTTATCTTTTTAGTAGTTTGCCTTTCAATTATTTTTTGGATTTTTAAGACAGGCTATCGCTTAAAGGCTTGATATGCGTCATCAGACAGATATGCTAAAAGCGCTATCCGTCTGATTACCATGCGAAAGTTGTTAATGAAAGGTATTGCGCATCATCGATAAGACGAATTGCGCGTTGCTCTATGTCTGGCTTGATGATTTTGACTATCTATTTCAGCACCTTTGTTATTTTCTTGTTTAGGGGCGCCAGCAAACCTCAATCGAGCAACCTTTTTTGCAATCTCATCAATAATGTACTCATTCGCTTGATCTTCACCTATCTTGGCAAAAGCTTGGTTCAATAACATTGGCATTATTGATGATTCGAATTTTTCTAGCTTCAACAATAGCTTTTTATGCTCACGTGAGGAGGCAACTGTAGCACGTATTCCTTTAAAAATATTCTGTAAATCCAGCATTGTTTGATTTAATTTACCCTTATTGAGCGCTTCTTTGATATAAGCGAAAAACAAATCAAAGTTGTTTAACTTAAAAGCATTTTGCACGAGATGTTTAAGCACTAATTGTGAATAACCATGATGTGATGCTTCAAACACTTTTGTGCTTTTCAATAATGCCTCAAATGCAGGTAAATGATGTTCAATTGCCGCCCTATCCATCAATATTAACTGGCAATTTGAATCAAGCGTGATTTCTTTATTAGACTTTACCAACTTTTCAAATAGATATTGCACAATCAACGGATTATTTATTTCATCCATTGTTAATGATAATGGTATAATTTTTTGAAATTTTTCTTTAAATAAAACCAACATCATTTGGTGATAATATTCATTTAAAGATTCTATTGCCTCTTCAAGGGTAATACGCTCCCCTTTTGTAGGCCGTATCAGATTTTTAGCCACATCAACAATCAAAGACAGCTCTTTTGATAAATTTGGATTATCTAACAAATCAGGCGCAGCTTTTTTAAAAAAGCATGTAAATTGAGTGTTAGCGCTCATCGCATCACATTCATCAAACATTTGCATCCACTCATCAATATGGTCAAACAGGTTACTTGTTGTAAATATCTCTAATAATGCAACCCCACAAGCATAGGCATCTGAACTTAAACTGCTCTCACCATATGCCACTTCCGGTGCCATATAAATTGGCGTGCCATCAACGGTATCACAGATAATTCTTTTACCTTTCTTTGAGAAACCAAAGTCTATTAGCGTCGCTTTTTTGGTAAGTGGATCCCACATCATATTATCTAGTTTGACATCACGGCTTAGATAACCACTATCATTTAAACGTTTCACTTGAAGCATCAATTTAATTGACATATCTAGTCGATATACTATTTCATCAAGTGTCAATGCATTATTGGATCTGTCTACCAACACTTGAGTATAATCATCGCCCCAGGCTAATTCATCCGCGGTGATAATACCTGATTCAACCTCAATTGAAGCTGCTAATCGACCAATATCAGCCATCACATTTTTTTCGCTTAAAATTTCATCTTTTGATGATTTATTTAAATCATGATATTTAATGGCAATAAATTTATGACTGTCTAAGTCCATACCAAGATAAACAGATCCATAATTACCTTCACCCAGTTGTTGCTTTTGTGTTTTCATAATGGCAACAAGCTCACCATGTTCACCAATAAATACTGGGTACTTTAATTTTAAAGCGACGCCTTCTTTTGATTGAGGGCTAATAAATATGTTTGTGGGCGATTTTTTACTACCTCTTTGTGAGCTTAACTGCACCCTTTGTATCTGAAACTGACGTAGCACCCGATGAGCATGTTTTGAAATGAGGTTAGCTTCACGCTTAGAAGATTCCATCACCATATGAACGTTTTTCTTGATATGTTTAGGAAGCCTCTGGCTAAACACAGGCGGGTTTTTATCAATCAGCGTAGGCTTACGTGACAGCTGTGAGTAATAGTGTGGTGTTTCCTTCTCTAAAGCCTTTTGCTGTGCTTTAAGGTGCTCATGGATAGCTAATATTTGCTCAGCACTGGATAATGATGACAGCATAACACCCTCCAAAATTGAATACTTCATTGACCTACAATCAAACAAGATAGACTATTTTGGAAATGTCGTAAGATTTATTATCATTGATTGCATATGCATGAAAATCAATTTCAAATCGGATTATTATTTCTCTTTTTTGCAATAAACACATAATAATGATTTTGTGTACCAGGTTTTGTTGCATCATTCATCACTTCATTGAAATAAATTATATTAAACTGCTTAAAAAGACTTAACGCCTGTTCTTTAGTATGAAATGTCATACTTGGGCGAAAGCGCTCTTCAATAAAGCTAAAAGATGAATCAAATAAATTTACAATAATATAACCACCTGGCTTGATAGTGTTGACAACGTTGCCCCACACTTTGTCAAATTCTTTGGCGGGTACAAATGGTAGCGCAAAACTAGCCACAACGAGATCTGTCGGAGGTATGTCTTTAAAATTTAGTTTTTCAAAGTCAGATACAATAGTGCGCAAATGTGAACGGTAGTTTTGAATACCTGGTAGTGCCATCATATACTTGAATGCGTTTTCTTCACCATCAACTGCAATTACATTATAACCCTGTTTTAATAAAACCATTGTCTCATGGCCAACACCAGCCCCCAAATCTAGCGCAACTTTACCTGGATGATTATTATCAATATATTGTAATCCGGAAACCACAAAGCCTGCGGGAGGATCATTTAATTTGCTTTTAAAATAGTTTTCCCAACGCGTGTGCCTTGTGTCTTTAGGTTTTTGCGTAGTGCCATCTTGTGCAAAACTAACACTAATCACCATAAAAATGATAATTACAAAAACGGTAAAGAGATAAACCGATTTAGAGACAATTCTATTAGATAACCGGTCTTTACGATCTTTATTGATGTGAGCAGATTTTAAAGTAGCTTTTGCCATAACAGTACCTTCAAGTTTAAAGCTAAAAAATTATTATTATTGTTATGGTTAATACTTTATTCGGTCCATTTCACATTATCTGAACAAATAATTGATTTATTTGTAAAAATGCTGAAATTATGAATAGGAATTTAAGAAATTAGAAAAAGAATTGACGCAAATATTTTGTGATTTGATAAAAATCAGG
>JBFXKR010000024.1:0-9110 GCA_050173595.1 Candidatus Berkiella sp. | reverse complement strand
ATTTTCGAACACTGTCTCTGTCAATGTTCCTTGGCCAATAGCAACCGTGTTCAATGCCATGAATTGTGCTTGCATATCGGTTGGAAAGCCAGGGTAAGGCTCAGTATAAATATCAACGGCTTTAGGACGATTCCCTCTCATATCTAAACTTATCCAATCATCCCCTGTTGAAATGTGCGCTCCGGTTTCTTCAAGTTTTTGTAATACGGCGTCTAAAATATTTGCTCTGGTTGCTTTGGCAACAATGCGTCCACCGGTCATTGCGCCGGCAACAAGATAAGTCCCTGTTTCAACGCGATCTGGTAATACGGTGTAGGTGGTACCCGATAAACTTTTCACACCTTCAATAACAATCCTCGAGGTGCCATGGCCTTGAATATTTGCGCCTAACTGATTTAAGAAATTAGCCAAATCTTGTACTTCTGGCTCTCTTGCTGCATTTTCAATTATCGTTGTGCCCTTTGCCAGCACAGCCGCCATCATCAAGTTTTCTGTACCTGTTACTGAAACAATATCAAACTTTAGATTTGCGCCTTTTAAACCATTTTTAGCAACAGCTTGAATGTAGCCGCCGTCAACCGAAATCTCGGCCCCCATTTTACGAAGACCTTCCACATGAAAATCAACTGGTCTTGGGCCAATAGCACAGCCACCAGGTAATGACACCGTGGCTTGGCCATGTTTAGCAAGCAGCGGGCCTAACACTAATATGGATGCGCGCATCGTACGCACGAGTTCATATGGCGCATAAGGCTGATTAACGCCTCGCGCTTCTACTTCAATGGTTAGGCCATCAGAAATAGTTAAATTAGCACCCATTTGACCAAGGAGCTTCATCATCGTTGTGACATCATTCAGATGAGGTACGTTTTTAATAGTGACGATTTCATCCGTTAATAAACAACCCGCTAAAATGGGTAGCACACTATTTTTAGCACCAGAAATTCTGACATCACCTTCAAGGGGAGCGCCCCCGGTTATTAAATGCTTATCCATAATTATTTTTGTTTCTCTTTTTCGAATTCACTTGGGGTTTTAGCTTTAATGCTTAAAGCATGAATATTTCCATTGTGAATGTTGTTACCTAATGCGCTATAGACTTGTCTTTGACGAGCCAATAACCCCATTCCTTCAAATATTGGCGCCACCACGAAGGCTTCAAAATGTCGACCATCACCACTCACAGTTGCTTGTGAGTCTGGTATGTTACTTTCAATCATTTTCTTAATTTCTTCTGGTTGCATATTTTTTCCGAGTTAATTATAGCTGTGAAGATAGGCAATTGGCATTAGCCTTTTTCTGATTAATTCATTGCAACATTGGCATCGCTCTCTTTAAAACCGATGCTGCTCACCATGTTGTTTAAACAATCATCTTGCTGTAAAGCAGACTTATCAATCTTATATGTTACGAAGCTAAATCGATTTGGAGCATCTGCCACTTTTTCAAACGCTGATGGGCAAGTAGATACAACTTCGCGAAGCAAAGCAGAACCCGGGCCATCAATTACATTTTCACTGACAGTAAATACATAATCTGGGCTTTTTCTGCGAAGCTCGTCTATCAAAGCAGCTTGGTTATATGCTTCATAACGAGGATAGTCTGGCGTTGTTAATTGAGTATGTTTATAAAACAACCCATAAATATAGCGCGAAGGCACCCATAGCAAAGCCTTTGAATCTAAATACACCGTGTTATAAATAAAATCGGCATCTTTTCCAAAGTAACGCTGTAAACTTAAACGTCCGCCAGAATACAAGCTGATTCTGCCTTTCTCTACCCACGCCCCTTGAACGAACAATAGCCCGCCCATAATAATGCTGACACCAACAATACTGAAAAAACATTGTTTTTGTCTTTGTCCAAGCCAATTCCAAAACCGATGCCATCCTTCCCAGCTTGTTACACTTGCTGGTAGGGCATAACCACTTGCAGCAATTACAAAAAATGCAAATGCGATTAAATGTTGGCCTAAACGTAAATGGTAGGCACCAAATAAAAACCAACATAATAAACTTGGGACCATGAAAAAAATAACCATGTTGCGCAAGTTTCTATCGGTTTTACAGCTAATCCATGAAACTAAAAACAAGACAAATAAGAATGGCTGATGAATAAAATACTTGTTGATGGAAAACCAGAGTTGAGAGAATAAATCCCTATCTTTGATAGAAAGCCACAAAACACCGCGGTTATGGTGAAACTCTCTGCCCTCACCCAAAATCCACCAAGCACCACCGGCTATCAATAAAACCGTCAAAGTGCGGTATAGCCATTTTGGTTGTTCTTTAACCGTAAAAACCAGCAAGACAGGTAATGAGAATAATACCCATAGTAAGGCAGGTTGTTTGGCATGCGCTGCTGTGATCCCACATAACGCGGACCATAATGCCAACATCCATGGTTTAATATGAAACCCTGGTTTTTGCTGACTTTGCCAAAACAAAGCCACCGAAACCAATAAACAGCCACTCATCACAGGATCAGCATAGCCATCATCAAAAAATTGCTCTAGTCCCACAAAGGCCATGACATATAGCAATAAAACAAGATAGGTTCCTAAGTGGGCAGCCATACGTTGACGATAAGCCATCGCAATTGCCGTAAGCATTGCCCATGGGAAAATAATTAATGTGGCTCGCACTGGTAGTTGTAATTCAAGATCACCAACAATGTGGTAACAAAAAGCTAAAATTTTAGGAAAGAGTTGCGGGTAAGGCGCACCCGTGTGCGAAAAATCGATAGGCTCAAGAAAATAATGCTGAACCGCCCAAAAATTCCAACTATAGATTTCATCGCCACGTTCAAAAGCATGCGTGCCCAGTTTAATAAAATAAGGGAATAATAAAATGCCATGAAAAATATAGATAAATGCGTCAATACTTGACCAAGTAAAGGTTCCTTTTTCAATGGTGCCCCGAAGGCGCCATACCGCTATTGCCCCCAAACCAAGTGCAATGGTTGTGGCAACCCAGGCTGTTAACAAGCCAGCGCTGATAAACAAACTGGCCAACAAATATATAATGCAAACACTTAAGATAGGCACCGCAAATGCCGTGCGCGGGCTTGTGATAAGCTGTGGAAAGAATGCCAAGGCCGGCAAACTATAAACAAAAACCCAAATCAGTAAGCAGTAAATGATATACATGGCTTAAAGATCTGTTACAGGTAAAATGCTTTCAAGACCGCTCACCCTGGCTATCTGCATCATCTGCTCAGGTAAATGTTGAAAGTGAAGGTCAATTTGTTTTTGTTTGCCTTCACGCAACAAAGCGGTTAAAAAAGCAACGCTAGCACTATCACAGCGTTTAACCTGACTAAAATCTATGTGGAGTTCTTTTTTGGTAAGCAGCTTAGTACACTGCTCCAAAGCAGACATCACTGTATCCTGAGTCAGATCGCCAGTAATCGCTAACACATTATCCTGCGGGCGAACCGTTACTGTATTCACCGCAGTGGCTTTTCATTATGGTGGTGAAGTCTGTCGCTTAAAGCATCTAAGCCTTTTTGACGCACTTCTTGTTCAAACTGAGATTGAAACCCTTTCAATAAACTCACTCCTTCGATACTGATATCATAAACTAACCAGGTATTGCCTTTAAGGGCCATACGATAGGTTACTTTAATGGGCTCTCTGCCGGATTCCTTGATTAAACTTGCAACCAAAACGCGATTTTTTCCTGCAATCCCGCCTCGGATTGGCAAGTATTCTATGGTTTGATTGTTATACGCTCTTAAGGTACTTGCATAGGTGCGAACAAGCAGATCTTTAAATTCTTTGCTAAACCGCACTCTTTGGGCTTGCGTTGAGCGATCCCACGCTGCACGTCCAACCACCCAATGCGCCATCGCGTCCCAATCAATATGGGGCACTAAAATTTTATCAATAATAGGATAGATATTATTTGGATTGCTTTGCAGTTCTGAATCATGCTGACGCAATGCTGTAATGAGCTCTTGAGTAACGCGCTTTAACATCAGATCAGGGGCTTCTGATTGCGCAAATGCTGTGCATGTAAGCATCAGCGCCATGAGCATTACAACAATACGTGAGATAATTAAATGCATAATTTACCCTTAAGTAACAACCGTGAATTATTTTAATCCACTTGCTTGACTTGAGAAAAATTTAGAAACAAGCTCTTCTAATACCACTGCTTTATTTGTGTTTTCTAGCGGAATATGATCGCCTGCTTTAAGAAACTCATTACTAAACCCAGGACTAAGCCCAATGTAATTGTCACCCAATAAACCTGAGGTCAATATACTAGCGGTTGTATCATCAGGTAAATTGCTAACAGATTTATCAATTAAGAGTGTGACCTCAGCAACATATTTTTGATCATTAAAATCAATTGATACAACACGTCCAATCGGAACGCCTGCAATACTAACCCTTGCTCTAGGCTTTAAACCACCGACATTTTCAAATTCTGCTTTGAGTGCATATCCATCTGTAACATAGATTTCACTAAGACCACTGACCTTGATTGCCATCATCATAAATGCAGCAATGCCTAACAGAAAAAATAAACCAACGGCTATCTCAATGGTCCGTTTTTGCATTAATTGACTCCTCCAAACATCATTGCTGTCAGCAAGAAATCCAAGCCTAAAATTGCCAGCGATGAAAACACTACTGTTCTAGTTGTGGCGCGACTTATTCCTTCAGAAGTTGGCTGGCACACATAACCTTGATAAACTGATATCCAAGTAACAACCGTACCGAAGACAATACTTTTGATAATGCCATTCATAATGTCTTCATGAAAATTCACAGAGGATCGCATATTAGACCAAAAGGCGCCATTATCAACCCCTAACCACTGTACACCAACCATGTGGCCACCATAAATAGCAACACAGCTAAATATTAAGGCAAGAATGGGTAGCGAAATTTGCCCAGCCCAGAAACGCGGCGCCACAATGCGACGTAAAGGATCAACCCCTAACATTTCCATGCTTGATAACTGTTCAGTTGCCTTCATTAATCCTATCTCGGCTGTGAGTGCAGAACCTGCTCTACCAGCGAATAACAAAGCGCCAACCACAGGCCCCAATTCTCTCACTAAGCTAAGTGCTATTAACTGGCCTAAAGCCTGCTCTGCACCAAATTTAACTAAGATGGTATACCCTTGAAATCCTAACACCATACCAATAAAAAGACCTGACACCACCATGATGATGAGCGACATCACACCCACACTAAAAATTTGTGGGATGAGTAGTCTAAAGCTCTTTAAGAATGTTGGACGACCAATCAGCGCTTGTACAAGAAAAAATACGGTTGTACCTGAGACGCTAAGGAAACTTAACACGCGATGCCCGATGGCTTGAACACTTTGAATCAAGCTATCCTCCAATGAGATCTGTCAGGTAGTTTTTTGCTGGATAATGAAATGGCACTGGACCATCTGGAAAGCCATGCATAAATTGCTGTACCCACTGCGATGAGTGCTGATTTATTTCTTGAGGTGTTCCATGGCCAACGACTTTACCCTGAGCAATAACATAAATGTAATCAGCTATGCTGGCGGTTTCTATCACATCATGTGAAACAATAATACTCGTGAGTCCCAAAGCATCGTTGAGCAAGCGAATCAATTTCACTAAAACACCCATTGAGATGGGATCTTGGCCAGCAAAGGGCTCATCATACATAATGAGTGTGGGATCTAAAGCAATAGTGCGTGCTAATGCTGCTCGACGTTGCATACCACCTGATAGCTCACTTGGCATCAAGTCTCTAGCACCACGCAAGCCAACTGCATTTAGTTTCATTAAAACAATGTCATGAATAAGTGGTTCAGATAAATTAGTATGCTCTCGTAAAGGAAAAGCGACATTATCAAAAACACTGAGATCTGAAAATAAAGCGCCGCTTTGAAAAAGCATACCCATTTGACGGCGAACGCGGTAAAGATTGGAACGATTTAATGTCGGTATATTTTGACCGTTGACTAAAATAGTTCCTGTATCTGGGAGTAGCTGTCCTCCAATAAGCCTTAGCAGTGTAGTCTTACCACTTCCGCTTGGCCCCATAATAGCAGTTATCTTTCCTACTGGGACATTAATATCAACATTATCAAAGATAATCTTACGATGACTGTTATTACCCCAGCCAAATGTAAGACCCCGAATTTCAACCGTATTTTGTAATTCCATAGCCGTTCGTTTTTCTCAAAAGCTCTACAATTCTTGTGTTTGAATACTTTATAATTTTATGCGGCATATTATTCTAGCATAGCCTATGCATAAATTATTCCTAAAAATATTCATTGCCGCCAACTCTCTTAGTATTTGCCTTTTAAAGCATCATGCTTGTAAAAGGCGTGCTTATTCTCCCTTACTCCTTAAAATAAGGCTAAGTTTTGCAATAATCACTAGATATTATTAGTTTATTTTTGTGCTACAAATGTTATATTTTCAATTAGCATTTAATATATAGTAAGAAAACTAAGAAATAAGAACGGCTATGACAGCACAATTGCTCTCTTTAGAAGAAAAATTCATTTACCAAGGCAAAAAAGTCATTGAAATAGAGATTGAGGCTATTAGCACTTTAATCAAAAGAATTGATCAAAACTTTAGCAAGGCATGCCAACTACTACTATCTTGTATCAGCCGAAAAGGCCGCATTGTCGTCATCGGTATGGGCAAGTCAGGCCATATTGGGCGCAAAATAGCTGCTACCCTCTCAAGTACTGGCAGTCCAGCCATGTTTGTTCATCCTGCTGAAGCAAGCCATGGCGACATGGGCATGATCACAGAAAATGATGTTGTGATAGCCATTTCTAATTCTGGGGATACCGAAGAAATTGTAACCATCTTACCTTTGATAAAGCGTTTAGGCGTGCCGCTTGTTGCCTTTACGGGTAATAAACAATCTGTTTTAGCCAGATGTGCTTGCGTCAATATCGATATTAGCGTCGAAAAAGAAGCTTGCGCACTAGGGCTTGCCCCAACAAGTAGCACAACAGCGACCCTGGTAATGGGGGATGCTATCGCTATCGCACTTTTAGATGCGCGAGGTTTTAGCACTGAAGATTTTGCACTTTCTCACCCTGGTGGAAAATTAGGACGTCGCTTGATCTTAAAAATCGACGATATCATGCACACAGGTGATGCTATTCCCGTTGTCAAAGATACCGCGAACATCAAAGAAGCCTTAATTGAAATGACACGCGGTCGATTAGGCATGACAGCTATTATCGATAAAGCAGACACATTAATAGGATTGTTCACAGATGGTGATCTAAGACGCGCCTTTGAAAATAACATTGATTTGAACCAAACTAGTATTACTGATGTTATGACACATGGCGGCAAAGTCGTCGAGAAAGGGATCTTAGCAGCAGAAGCCTTACGCATTATGGAAACAAATAAAATTAATGGGCTTTTTGTGGTTGATAAACAACGTAGGTTATTAGGGGCTCTCAACATGCATGACTTACTAAAGCAAGGTGTGCTCTAGTGCAAAATCCTCTCATGAAGGTTTCTTTGCGTGCTTATGTAGGCATGTTTTTAGCGGCCACCTGCGCGTTTGTTTATTTCTCCTATCAAAAAACAGCGAATACCACCTATCTTGCTCAATCACCTATTGTCATCTCCCAATCATTAAAAGGGGTGCACGCAACACGCTTTGATGAAAACGGAAATATTGCCAGCGAGCTTTTCATGACTTCATGGCAACATCGTCAAGGTCAAACACACAGCGAAATGGTTCATCCCCACTTAACGCTTTATCAACCAAATGGTGAACATTGGGATATCAAAGCAAACGAAGGCCAAAGCTTGCAAACACAAATATATGGGAAAATAGATACGCTTACTTTGTCTGATAATGTTGTTGTGACAAGACGTCTTGAGCACCCAAATACAGCTTGGGAATTAAAAACAAAACAAATGGTTGTGCAGCCTTTACAATCGCTTGCCACAACGCAAGAAGCTGTTTTCATACAAGGACAAGACACATCTATCGAAGCAAAAGGCATGCGTGCTAATTTAAAAGAACACTCTATACAATTACTTAACAATGTGAAGTCGCATTATGTTGCAAACAATTAAATTGATGTTGTGTCTGCTATTGATAGCACCATCAGCTATGGCACTCAAACCTCGCTTAAATAATCAGACCCCAATAGAAATTCAATCGGATGTCGCCTCATTTGAACAACGTTCTCGTCAAGCAACGCACGAAGGCAATGTGGTGATGATTCAAGGTAATAATGTGTTGCATGCTGATAAATTGTCTGTCAAAAAGGACACCCAAGGCTTGCTTACTGTCGTCAAAGCCATGGGCAACCCTGCCACTTTTACTGGCACCTTTGAAAATGATCCCAAACCAGTTTATGCCACTGCCAAGATAATCTATTATTATCCAGATAAACAACTTATAGTATTGGAAGGCTCTGCAACTTTAGATCACCAGGAAGACAAGTTCAAAGGTCCTATGTTAAGCTATCAAATCGACAAACAAATCGTCTCGGCGGCAAAACAAAGTAATGAACGCCCAACGATTACCATTCATCCACGTGTAAGCAAAAAATGAATAAATTAACGGTTAGCCACTTACAAAAATCTTACAAGAAGCGTCAGGTTGTAAAAGATGTTTCTTTAGAGGTCAAAGCTGGCGAAGTGGTTGGTTTGCTTGGTCCAAATGGTGCTGGCAAAACAACTTGTTTTTACATGATTGTTGGCCTTATCCCCTGCGATAATGGCAAAGTATTGCTCAACGATGAAGATCTGACTTTTTCACCAATGCATGTCCGTGCCCGCGCTGGGATTGGATATTTGCCTCAAGAAGCTTCTGTTTTTAGAAAGCTGAGTGTCAAAGATAACATCATGGCCATTTTAGAAACACAATCATCACTCAGCCATCAGCAGCGATTGCAAAAACTGGATGAGCTGTTAAATGAATTTCATTTGACTCACATTCAACATACTAATGGGATCAGTTTGTCTGGTGGTGAGCGCCGACGTGTTGAAATTGCAAGAGCACTGGCTTGTTCGCCTTAATTTATTTTACTTGATGAGCCTTTTGCTGGTGTTGATCCGATTTCAGTTATCGATATTAAACAACAAATTGCCATTTTAGCGAGTAAGCTGAG
>JBFXKR010000023.1:0-9142 GCA_050173595.1 Candidatus Berkiella sp. | reverse complement strand
TGGCGCCGCAAATAGACATCGGTACGCTAATGAGTACGATTAGGGGATCTCGAAAACTTTCAAACAAGGCAGCCAGTGTTAAGAAAATAATAATTAAAGCAAAGAAGACAGTGACAACAAGCGCGCTGCTTTCTTGCATATATTGTCGTGATTGTCCTGCTGTATCCATGGTGTAGCCGCCTGGTAGCATTTCTTTGCTCAAATTAGTTAAATAATCTAATATTTGTCCCATGGTAATACCTGGGAAGGGGACACCCATGATGGTAGCTGAATTAAGCTGCTGAAAATGATTCACAGATTCTGGTACCACGGTTGTTTTTAAGGTGGCAATGGTTGATAAAGGCACTGAGGTGCCATTGGCTGCTGTAATATAATAGTCTAATAGTTGATCATCATTTAAACGATCATTTCTCACCACTTGTGGAATCACTTTGTAAGAGCGACCAGCCATGCTAAAAAAGTTCACGTAGTTTTGACTTAAATTAGAAGCCAATACATTGCCTACGTCTTGCATGGTTAAACCTAACTCTGAAACTTTATCGCGGTTTAATTCAATAGAAGTTTGCGCTTTATCAATTTTCAGATCTGTATCAACATAGATAAACATACCGCTTGCGGTAATTTTATCCATCATAGATTGGGTCACTTCATTCAATCGGTTATAGCTTTCCGTGGTTTGAATAACAAATTGAACGGGTAAACCGCTGCTACCTGGTAATGGTGCAGGTTGGAACACAGCAATTTTAGCACCGGCAATATGATTTAACTCTTTTTGTACGAGGGGTTGTAATTGCTCAGCCGTGCGTTTTCTATCATCCCAAGGGGTTAACACCATGCCGGCAATGCCAGAATTTAATCCTGAGATCCCATCTAATTGAAACACATGATCTGTTTCAGGATACTTGGCAAAAGTTTCATAAATTTGCCTTGAGAATAACTGGGTTTGACCAAGGCTGGCATTAGGCGCAGTTGTCAACTGAGAGATGATAATCCCTTGATCTTCTTGCGGCGCAAGTTCTTTTTTAGAGCTTTCATAAAGATAATAATTGCTCAATAGAATAATGGCCGCAAAAACAGCTGTTACGGGAAGAAAATTTAAAGAGTGATGTAAAGTATTTTCATAGCGCTCTTCGAGTTTGGCAAATTTTTTATTGATATATTCCATAAAGCCACCACCATCATGGTTGCTTAGTTTTAAAAATTTAGAGCACATCATGGGAGATAAGGTGAGAGCAACAACAGCGGAAATCCCAACGGCGCCAGCTAAGGTGAAAGCAAATTCAGTAAATAGCGCGCCGGTTAATCCGCCCATAAAACCAATGGGCACATACACGGCGATTAACACCACAGAGATGGCAATAATCGGGTTGGCTAATTCTCTTGCCCCGATGATTGCTGCTTGTAGTCTTGAAACACCTTCTTCCATATGTCGAAATACGTTTTCAACCACAATAATTGCATCGTCAACCACTAACCCGATTGCGAGCACAAGGGCCAGCAAGGAAAGCAAATTGATGGAATATCCCAATACTAACATGATAAAAAATGTACCAACTAATGATAGTGGTATTGCAATCACGGGAATCAATACGGAGCGCATGGAACCAAGAAAAATAAAAATCACGACGGTCACAATCAAAATGGCTTCTAATAACGAGCGAACAACTTCTTTAATTGAGCTGTTTACAAACTTAGTGGAGTCATAAACAATTTGACCATTTAAACCTTCTGGAAGTTGGTTCTGGATATCTGGAAATGCCTTTCGGACGCTGTCAATCACCGTCAATAGGTTAGCGGCAGGTGCAACTTGAATACCAATATAAACAGCTTGTTGTCCATCAAAACCGACGGCCGTATCATAGTTTTCAGAGCCCAGTGATACCGTGCCAACATCTTCAAGACGAACAATCGCCCCATTTTGAGATTTAATAATCAGCTGTTTAAATTCTTCAACAGTATGTAAACCCGTATCCGCAATCAGGTTTACGGTTACCATTTGGCCGTCGGTGCGACCCGCTGCTGAAATAAAATCATTATTTGCTAAGGCAGTAGCAATATCAGCGCCGGTGACATTAAAAGCAGACATTTTATCTGGATTTAACCAAGCACGCATGGCAAAAGTGCGTTGTCCTAGGATTTCTGCATTTTGAACACCATCAATGGCTTGAAGCTTGGGTTGAACAACGCGAACTAAGTAATCTGTGATTTTGTTGCTGGCTAATACATCGCTGTTAAAGCCAATGTACATCGCATCAATGGTTTGGCCGATGGAGACAGATAATGTTGGGACTTGGGCTTCTTTAGGGAGCAGGTTTAGTACCGCATTCACTTTAGTATTGATTTCAGTCATGGCTTTATCTGGATCATAATTGAGTCGCAGGTTCGCCGAAATGGTGCTGGTGCCCAAAGTACTGGTAGAGGTCAAATAATCAATGCCATCGGCTTGAGCAATCGAATTTTCAAGGGGGGTGGTGATAAACCCTGCAATCAATGCCGGATCTGCCCCTGTGTACACCGTGGTTACAGTGATAACAGCATTTTGAGTAAAGGGAAATTGGCGAATAGGTAACAAACCCATGGCGCGAAGGCCTAGTACTAAGATCATTAAGCTTACCACCGTAGCGAGTACGGGGCGACGAATAAAGAGATCGGTAAATTGCATTTAACTATCCTCTATTCATTATCCACATTAGGATGAGGGTTATTTTGTGGCACCACACTATTGTTAATCACAACGTGGCTTCCATTTTTTAGCTTTAATTGTCCACTGGTGACAACGATATCACCTTCTTTTATGCCGCTTAACACAGTGGTTTGATCGCCTCTTGCTTCGCCGACGGTGACAAAGGTTTGGTGTGCAATTAATACGGGGGTATCCTTTTTATCTTTGTTTTTGCTTTTTGACTTTTTAGTTTTCTCATCTTTGCTATCGTCTTCTTTCACAATATAAGCAATTTCACCATAAGGGTTATAGCTAATCGCCGTTTGCGGTAAAGTAAGATAGGGAACCGCTTTACCGGTTGAGACTTCAACAGTTGAAAACATGCCAGGCAACAAAAGCAATTTGGGATTGTCGATGGTGGCTTCAACTTGAATATTTCGTGTTGCTGTATCAACGATAGGATTAATCGTCGTGATCTTTCCTTTAAAGGTTTTGCCTGGATAAGAATCTGAAGTTAAGGTTACTGCTAACCCGCGTTTGATTAATTTTAATGATTGTTGCGGTAGGTAAAAATCAACATAAATGGGATCTAGTGATTGCAAGGTAACTATTTTATCTCCTGGATTAACATATTGACCAGGGTTGACATAAGAGATCCCAAGTCGTCCAGTGAAGGGAGCACGAATAATTTTTTTATCGACCACAGATTTTTGTTGATTGACTTGTGCTTGTGCACTTTGTAAGGTTGCAGCATCATTGTCTAGCGTTTGCTGGCTTACTGCTTGCACTGCAAATTGTGCTTTATCACGCTCATAGGTGATTCTGGCTATATCTTGCGCTGCTATTAAAGCTTGAAGTTGCGCAATCTCAGTATCATCATTTAATTTAACCAATAAGGTTCCTTCTTTGACTTGGCTGCCAGGAGTAAATTGAATCGTTTTGACCATGCCTGCAAGCTCGGTTGTCACATCAACCCCTTTGATGGCTCGCATGCTACCCGAAGCTTTGATTCTAGGTTGCCAATCTTCTTTTTTGGCTTCAATAGTGGTAACAGTTACCGGAGGAATTGCCGCTGTCATGTATTTTTTTATCATATGAGATTTAAAAGTTTGGTAGGCAAAAATGAGCCCAAATAAGATCCCAAGTAGCATTAGCATGACGGTCATTCTTTTTGCCATGTTCTATTTTCCTCCTAGGGCTTGGTTCCACCAAGTGCCGCCCAATGATTGAAATAGCGCCGCAGTATCGGTGTAGCGTAATGCTTGCGCTTGAATTTGACTAATCACAGCAGTGTTGTAGTCACGCTGTGCATTCAATAAAGCTAAATAGGTGATTGCGCCTAATTCATGTTGCTTAACAGATAATTCGTACAAAGCTTTCGCCGCATGAACGGATTCAGTTTGAGCGGCTAGTGCTTTTGCATCAAATTCTATAGCACGTAAACTATCAGCAACATTTTGAAACGCGCTTAATACAGTTTGAATATATTGAAATCGAGCTTGTTCAAAAGCAGCAACAGCACTACGTTTTTGTGCAAGCAGGCTGCCGCCATGAAAAATGGGTTGTAATGCTTGTCCTGCAATAGACCAAATAAAAGTATTTGGATTAAATAATTGATCAAGTTGATTTGCTTGCCAACCAACTGTGCTCGTGAGATTTATCGTTGGTAGTAAGTTTGCTGTTGCAACACCAACTTGCGCACTGGCTTGTTTTAGAAGTGCCTCTGAAGCGCGTATATCAGGACGTTGCTCTACTAAAGTTGAAGGCAAAGTGAGCGGTAAATTACTCGGTAAAGTGATTTCATCTAAAGATATATAGGGAATATCTGCAAGACTTGGCACTTCGCCAATGAGCAGCGCCAAACTATGTCTTGTTTGCGCCAAACTTTTTTGTAACGGAGGCAGTGCTGTTTTAGATTGTGCTAATTGAGAAGCTTGGGTTAACACAGCATTTTTGGAGGCTGCCCCAACATTAAATTGTTTATTGGTGATCTCTAATAATTCTTCTTCTAGTTTAATAATATCCCGCGTGGCTTGAATTTGTTTTTGAAGTGATGCCTCAGTGATAGCTGTTGTTACAATATTGGCAGCTAAACTAAGATATGTTGCTTCAAGCTGATAGGCTTGATAATCAATTTGTGCGCAAAGCGCAGCCAGTGCATTTCTTGATGCACCAAACAAATCTAGGTTGTATGAAACATTTACTTGCGAATTGAAAAGATTATAAATTGACGGCGCGGGCATTTCTGATCCAAATGATGCCCCAGTAATTTGCTGTCGCTGCGCATCAAACTCGGCATCAAATTGTGGAAAAAGATAAGCGCCCACTTGTGCGCGATAATTTTCTTGGGCCACTTTAAGTGCAGCTTTGGCCGCACCGATATTTGGGCTATGTAAAAATCCTTTGTTTATTAATCTATTGATGGAAGGGGAATGGAACAACTCCCACCAATTTGCAGGAATCGTACTCGCCAAATAAAAAGTTTGCGCATTACCGGCAACGCTTTTGCTGCTGACCGTTTTGTCAGAGATGGGTGCTTGAGTATAGTGGTTGGTGGGTGGTAAAGGTGGCCTTTGATATCGTGGACCAACAGTACAGCCGCCGCTCATTGTGCTAAGCAATAGCAACCCTATGATGTTATTTTTGCCTATCCGTGGCATGGTTTGCGTGCTCGTATTACATATATATAAGGAGTATAGAATCTATATTAATTACGTACAGCCCTCATAAAACCTTATTAAGCTTTAGGCTAACCTTGGATTTGTGAAAGGCGAGTATCTTGCCATTTATCAAGTATTTGCGTCCTTATATCCGCCAATTCATTTTGTGTTATTTACACAACTGATATATTTTTTTATGCTTGAGTTTATCAAATAAACTTGATAAGTTAAAAATCATGAAACATATGCAACGTTATTTAATTACTTTTCATTCCCTGCTGGCAGCCCCCAGCTGCTAATATATCCTCATATAAATGATTCCAAATATAACTTATTATCCGAAAAAGTAACGCCTGTAGAGGACAGTCATGCAGCAACAGAGAAATTCAATATCAGTTTGGTTAATGTGGGGCTTAGCTTCATTTTTTTATGCTTATCAATACATACTGCGCGTGCTACCCAATATCATGATGACGGATATTTTGGAGAAATTCCAAATTGATGCTGCACTGTTTGGCCAGTATTCTGGTCTTTATTATATTGGCTACGCTGGAATGCATATCCCGATTGGTATTTTGCTTGATAAGTATGGTCCTAAATGGATTTTGCCACTTTGCATGATCTTAACTGTGATTGGTATCATGCCTTTGTTGTATGCGCAGCATTGGATTTATCCTGGCATAGGTCGTTTATTAATCGGCATGGGATCTTCAGCAGCCATTTTGGGTGTGTTTAAAATTATCCGCATGTCATTTCCAGAAGATAAATTTACCTTTATTTTAGGATGCTCAGTGACCATTGGCTTAATTGGCGCCATTTATGGTGGTCAGCCTGTGAATTATTTAATGCACCTCTTTGGTATGCAAACCGTCTTGCAAATTATTATTTTACTTGGCTTGATATTGGCGATTGCAACCTTTTTCAGTATTCCTTCGCAGAACATCGTGCACTCAGAAATGGGTTGGATGCAAAGTGTGAAGGAGGTGCTAACCAATCCCCAGATTATTTTAATCTGCCTTTTTGCTGGATGTATGGTCGGGCCTTTAGAAGGGTTTGCTGATGTTTGGGGCAAAGAGTATTTAAAATTAGTTTACAAATTAAATGAAAACTTGGCAGCCTCCTTGCCATCACTTATTTTCTTAGGTATGTGCTTTGGCTCCCCGATTTTGAGCTGGGTAACAGAAAAGACCAAAGCCTATTATGGTTTTATTATAATGAGTGGCTTAGTTATGGCTATCTCGTTTTTCTTATTATTAACCGGAGAGCTATCTGTCAGTGCCTTGACAGTGATGTTTGTGATTGTCGGGATATTTTGTGCTTATCAGATTTTGGCTATCTATAAAGCAAGCACCTATGGCGGTGAGAAATTGGTTGGCTTAACAACAGCTTGTGCCAATATGATCATTATGACCTTTGGCTATGTTTTTCATACCGTCATTGGCCAATTGATGTCTCACTTGTGGGATGGTTCAATGAATGCTGATATGCCGCTATATGATCCCCATGCCTATACGGTTGCGTTAATGGTTATTCCGATTGGTTTAATTTGTGGCGCCGTAGGTTTTATATGGTTAGCTGCTGCCAAAAAGTCACAACCACTAGCTATTGAGAGCTAAGCCATCATCCCTGTACTCAACATGCCCGAAAATCGATCATGTTGAGTACATCTAAAAGGGAAACTACCTGATTGCTACAATAAAATATTTACAGTCTTTCATCCTTGAGATAATTAAAGTAAATTGAAATGAAATAGTGATAGTAATTGTATATTCAACTTGCTTTCTTTTAGTCAACATAAGCATATTATCTTAATGCCAATAAGGAATGAGTCTATGCTTGATCAAAGACCTCATCAGGCTAAGCCATCTTCTGCTCAAAATATCCCAGCGACACCAAGCCTTTTGTTATCAGATGATGTTGGCTTCCAATTTCCAGGTTCACTTCAAGAAAGCAAAACCTACTTAGTAGGATATTCAAGAAAGCGATCAGTTACAGCTTCTTTTGAAGACATATTGATTCAGCTTAAAACCGAATTTAAAGCTGAATCACATAAACGCTATTTAACAAAAGAGTCACGTAAAAAATACAAAGTACGAATAGACAATGGTTTTTTTACAGATCATGAGGGTCTTTATCTAAATGGGATATATATCTATGTCTTGTTGCCAGATTATAAATTATATTGCGCAAGAATCAGTGAAAATTTACAGCATTCCTATTTTAATCGTGGGCACAAAGTAAGGGGCGCAGGCATATTATATGTAGAAAATGGGCGACTGATTAACATGAGTAATGAATCCGGTCATTATAAACCTACCTTTGATGAAATGCGGGGCGCAATCTCTTGGTTTTACCAACAACTAAATGGACATCACTTCTTGTTTGAAGATCATAGCGATCAAGATAAAGAAAAGGAATTTAATGGTATAAAATTCTTTCACATCCTATCACATCAAGACAAAGAGGGATTTTGCACGCATACAAAAGAACTATTAATGAATGAAAGGTTGCTCCCAGTTTTGTATGAAATTAGAAATGCTGAGCAAGTCTTTTTTAATGATATTTATGCATCCAAGTTTTTAGAGGGGCAAGCGCAAGAGGATGATGATGAGGATTTCCTTAGCCAACACGGTAGCGAAGACTTCTCGCAAGAAGGAGTCTACTATTCAGATCTCGTACCGGCAGAAATTAAAGTGCCTGAAGATGGGATAAGTATTTTTGAGGAACCAGAATTTTTAAGCTTTACCTGTTTACAAAATATCCACAAAAAAATATTTAGCCGTTATGGCTGTCACTTAAAGCCATCATTCAAAATATAACTTAGCGATACTTAGCTAAAAAACTATCCAGTGCATTTGCAAAGGCTTGTTGATCTTTATTGTTTAATGGAGCCGGTCCGCCCCCCTTTAGCTGACCAGTACTTCTCATTTCTTCCATAAAGTTTCTTAAGCTTAATCGTTGCTGGATATTTTCTGTGGTATAAAAGGTGCCCCTGGGATTTAACGCAAAAGCGCCTTTTTCAATAACTGCTGCAGCCAGGGGGATATCGGCAGTAATAACAAGATCATGAGGGGAAACTTGCTCTATTATCTTTTTATCAACAACGTCAAAGCCGCCAGGTACTTGAACAAATTTAATAAAACTTGAAGGGGGAATGCTCATCGCATGGTTAGCATAGAGCGTTGTTTTGATAGAAAGCCGCTTGGCAGCACGAAAGAGGATCTCTTTTATCACCTTTGGGCAAGCATCGGCATCAACCAAGATTTCTATTTTTTCTGACATTTATGACAGTAGCGCGTTAAATTTAATTCAATGTACCAGTCTAATTCGGTATCCCAGTACTTTTCAATAAAGGTTTGATGGCAACAGACACATTCTTTAATAACATAATCGCGGGAAGGTTTGGTGGTGGATGCTGTTTTAGGATCTTTCAACGTAATTGCCATAGGTTCCCTCCATTGGCATGTTTACTTAAGCGTTTATAACAGACTCAATAGCAGCTTAAGAAGGGAGATTTTGCCGTGTTTTGTGTGAGATAGTCTTGGCTATCAATAGATAGCAGCTTAGCTCATTACAAAAATGGCTTTATGATCTGCCCAAAATACCCATCATGATGTTAATTTCATCAAAAATTTTACTCAAATGTGTTTTTTTATTGAAATATTTTACAAAATACTGATTAAAATTTTCCTTTTTTAATTTTATGTGCTAAGTTTGAGGTAGTTACCCTAGTATGAGGAGAAGGCTAGATGGTTGTTCGCAAGAGAAAGACAGCAGCTAAAGGACGTAAATCAACTGCTAAAAAACCCGCAGCTAAGAA
>JBFXKR010000022.1:0-9179 GCA_050173595.1 Candidatus Berkiella sp. | reverse complement strand
AATGCTTATCTTTATAAAATTCTGTTTACCAAAAATGGCTATTGGAATCAGCTAATCTGCTTGTTTGTGATGTCACCTATCACCCTCTTAGGATTGTGTTTTGGAAAAATATTGCCAGACAACCAAGATCTTTACTTAGATAATATTGTTGTGGCAAAAAAGATTAGCGCATAAACCTTGCAAATAGGTGTATATCCATCAAAATTGGGATTATTCTATATATAGTCATCTGCGTTTTTTCCGCGCAATGCTTTCTTAAGTTTTGCATGAATTAATTATATAACAATAAGGATAAAAACATGCTAGCATCAATGCTTACCCAAGAACAGCTTAAAGCTTATTTTGATCGCATTGGTGTTCCCCTTTGGCAAACCTATCAAGATGATCCTGAAACGTTTTGCACAAAAGAAAACTTAAGAACAATTGTACTCAATCATACCCTGTGCATACCATTTGAAAATCTTGATATGCACAATAAATTGCAGGGTGATAACCCTATTGCAATTGACTTATCCAGTGTTTACAAAAAAATCGTAACCGATGGTACTTTTCGAGGCGGATACTGTTTTGAAACAACAGGCTTGCTCAAAGCAGCATTGCTCGCGCTGGGATTTCAAGCGCGCTCTGGCATCGCCAGTGTTACTTGGTTAAAAGAAAAGCCTGCGATAAGAACACATGAGTATTTGATTGTTACTATTGGTGCTGATGAACTATTGGTCGATCCTGGTTTTGGACAACCCGGACCAATTGAACCATTGATGTTAAAAAAAAATGGTCATTATTTTACCCAACCTCAAATTTTTCCCAATAGAGAAGCCGATGCCTTTTTAGTAGAACAAGACTCAGACGAGCCAGCAGGATTTAAACTATTTTCAAGATTACAACATACCTGGCGCCCAGAGCTTGAGTTCAAACCAATTTATACCTCAAACCCGATGGTGCTTTGCGATAGCGCTGTTATTCAAGAACAAAATAGAGTGGTATCGGCAACACAACTATCGCCATTCCTAAGTCGTTTGATTGTGACCCAACCTTTTGTTTGCAAAGAAGATCAATATGGTCGCTATACACTGTCGCAAACAGAGTTAAAATTATACACCCCAGAAAAAGGAAGTGAGCTAGTTCAAAGCTTTACAACGCAAGAAGAATTACTGAGGGTCCTTGAACAATATTTTAATATGTCGCTTCCGCAAGGAAGTGATTTAACAGCAAAGCAAGTCACCTTTGCGCCAAGCATTGACAAGTTAGGCTCCCTGTTAAGCACGCCTGCTGTTGTAGATGGGCTCATTGCACCATCCACTACCTTGCGCTTTTCGCCACCAACTTTGCCACAATCGTATTTACCTGCTGCCAGGTCACAATCATCAACAACACTTGGAGCAAACATGGTAGTTCGGAAATAACTACAGCGTTGCATACAAATAAGGAAACACTTATCAACAATTTAGTTGGCAAGATTTTGATGTAGGAAGAGAGAGTTTGTTCCATCTGACTATTCAGGCATACATTCCCGAATAGTCATGACCATACGGGAATTTGCGCCCGAATAGTCATGGTTAATATGTTGATTATATTGAAATTATTTATTATTTAAATCAATATATTAATCCTCAGAGGAGGAAATATAGGGAAGATTGAACAAATGAAAGCCAGTTAAGATTGCCTACATTAACTTTTCAATTTTTTCTTCAATTATTTTTTGAAATTTGTTTTTTAGTGAATCGTTAAGAAAGCTTATCTCAATCATTTCTTTCCATGGCGCCCAATATCCAGCCATTCGAGAAACAACGTTTTTAAACACCTTTTCTGGTATTTGCATGTTAGTTGCAAATGATTCAAAATCCTTTTGATCATATAGCACCCTATCGGGTACCAATAAACAGCATAAGGAGCTTTTAGCACCCTAAAGGGTGTCATAATATTAAAAATGCGGTTTTAGCCACCGAAAAGGTGCTAATTTACGGCTCTACTAAGAAGCACTCCCTAGATCTTGGCTTCATAATTGGTTATTGCTATAGCAGTGTGAGCCTGTTTGGGTGTTTTTAACAAAAATTGACAGCTCTTTAAGATGTATGTATATTTCGTACATATCGTACGAAAATTGCACACAACTATGAATAGAAATATATCTAATAAAATCAACAAGTTGCTAGATATGTTCCCAGTGGTCGCCATTATTGGGGCGCGCCAATGTGGGAAAACAACCTTATCAAAGCTCTTAAAACCTGATTGGACGTATATCGACTTAGAGAAACCATCAGATTTTAATCGCATTGAGCGAGATCCAGAATTCTTTTTTCAACAATACCCTAAGCATGTCATTATTGATGAGGCTCAACTATCACCGAAGATTTTTGAAGTATTACGCAGTGTAATTGACGAAAGTAGAAAAACGACCGGTCGATTTATTTTAACAAGTTCAAGTAGTCCTGAATTACTTAAAAAAATATCAGAAACATTAGCAGGGAGAATTGCGACAATCGAGCTGGGTACATTTAAGGCAAATGAATTGAAAGGTCAACCATTAAGTGCTTTTTATGAAATATTTCAAAAACCTATTACCTCACAAGCACTCGAAAATTTACCTAAACCTTCACTAACCCTAGAGGATATTCGCGACGCATGGATAAATGGCGGTTATCCAGAGCCCAACCTAAAGAAATCACATGAATTTTTTTTGCAGTGGATGGAGAATTATGAAGCCACATACATTTATCGAGATATTGCTAGACTATATCCAAAACTAAATAAAACTGCCTATCAAAGATTTTTAACCATGCTTTGCAAACTCTCTGGAACAATCCTAAATAAGTCAGAGATAGCGCGCGCCCTTGAAGTAAGCGAAGGATCAATACGCGAATATTTTGCAATAGCAGAAGGCACTTTTCTTTGGCGCTCTGTATCCAGTTATGAAAACTCAGTATCAAAAAGTATCGTCAAAATGCCTAAAGGGTATGTTAGAGATAGTGGATTATTGCACACACTGCTAAATATCACCTCTGAATCTGCGCTTTATAATGATCCAATTGTTGGGAATTCATTCGAAAGTTTTGTAATCGAAGAAATCATTAAAGGCTTGCAAGCCACGATGCTCACACATTGGTCATATCATTATTATCGAACACGTTCTGGAGCAGAAGTTGATTTAATTCTGAAAGGACCATTTGGAATTATACCCATAGAAATTAAATATGGTGTCAGTACAAAATCAAGCATGCTAAAAAATTTGAAGAATTTTGTGATAGATAACGAATTACCCTTTGGGTTGTTAATCAACCAATCTACCCAAGCTTGTTGGCTTGATCGCTATATTTATCAGTTACCCGCATCTTATCTTTGACATCCTCGCGGTATATATCTTGTTTGAATGCTGCAATCATCTCTTTATGCCATACGCGCTTTCTTGTTCAACATCGTAGTAACAGTTAAATAGATTAAGCAAAAAAGTGTAAATGCCATCATATAAACCAAACGCTGCGAAACGCCCCAGGTGAAATAGATAGCAAGCGTATATAATGCGAATAATATTTGAAATTTTTGATTATCTTGCAATCGCTTACTGATGCTTAAACCAATAATAAAATATAAAATCCATCCACCCTGTAAGGCAAGCCTGGCAAAATTATTACCTGTTAGGTGATAAGCAACAAAAGGTTGGCCAATGATAACCGCCATGTAGCCGGCCACATGCCAATACCGAATAAGGAACTGTACAATCTGTTTAAAATAGATCACAACAAATGGCAATATCGGAATAAAAAGTTCAATTAATTTAGAATCTTGCAGCACCCACCACAAATGTGACACAGAGAAAAATTCACTGTTTGGTAAAAGGTGGTGTGTCACAATATCAAAGGCATGATAATGCTGGGAAAGCGCCAAATAGGACACCCCCAAAATAACCATGTAAAAAACATCTTCAATTTTTCTGGTTTGAGAAAAGCAATACAGTAAAGACAACCCACCTAATCCAAATACTGTTTGCTTAGTAAGCAACCCTATGATTGCAAGCAAAAATACCCATCTTGAATTTAGGTTAATTGAAAAGTAAATCAGCATGAGTGCAATTGGATAAGTCATGATATCGCATAATTGGTAAACGTTTTGTAATGGTATGCGCATGGCATGATGTGGTGCTAAACATAACAACGTAATGCTAAACGCAATGAGTGTGTTTACTTTAAATTGCCTTAATACCCAAAAGGTTAACCCACCAAATAATACATAGGTGCCATCAGATAGCACTCTAAAGGCACTTTCCAAAGACAAACCCATCATATGTAAACCATGCGCCATTATCGATGGTAAAACCCGCATGGCATGATGTGGTAAAATGGTAGGATCATAAGCAATAGTATTGGCCATTTGAATATAAGCATTGCAATCAAAATCAGGCAAACAAGGAAGGATTCTGCTCGTGAGGGCGCGCAATAAAGCCAACGCAAATATTAAAAAGTAGCAAGTAGCGTTCTGATTATTTTTGATGTAGTTAATCAGCATATCAATCCTTAACTGGCTTTTACGGCCAGTAAATTATTATCCCCAATTGGGTTGATAACAAATCCATATGTTTGTAATAACTGAATAATATCATTTATTTTCTCGGAAAAGTTTTCAAAGATGATGGCTTTAATATTGTGGTCTTTTAAAAAACATTTAGCTCCGTTAAATACTTCAAATTCAAAACCCTCAACATCTACTTTGAGAATAAAAGGTGTTCCCTTCACTAAAGCTTGTGATTGAATAAACTGATCAAGGGTGGTTGATAAAACGACAATCGCGCTGTCATTTTTATTGACAATATGATTGATAGGGCTGGCAGCACTTTTATTGGAAAAATATTTAGGTTCATCATTATCACTAATAGCCATTTCCAGAACATTTTTTTCACTGATCCCATTTAATGCAAAATTCATTTTGCAGCATTTGGCAGTTTCCGGATGTGGTTCAAAGGCAAACACTTCTTTAACACAATCGGCTAAAAATAATGAATACACACCAACATTGGCACCAATATCTAAAAAAATCGTATCAGGCGTTGCATAATTTCTTAAAGTAAGTATTTCAGCTCTATCAGGAATAGCAGCATACACTAGCGCTGATGAAACTGGATTTTTTGGAAACAAGTAACTTTTTTTGCCATTAAATAGCTTCTTGATGGCAAGCGTTGAGCACATTCTCTTTTGAAACTGATAAATTAATGCACATAAATACTTGACAGGTAAACTATACCAAGGATTATTTTTATAGATAAATCGGGTCACTTGCAACAGTGCATTCATTAATAAGCCACCCTCAATAGTGTTTTGATTTTATATTTAGCGCGTGTAAATTTGTCGATAGCCTTTAAGACAACATTAGAGGCAATGTGATATTTTGTTTTCAAGCGATGATATTCATCAAAAATTTCGCCAATTCGATTGCTACCAATGCCACCTGCTCGCCAGTTGGATACCATGACTTGCTTTACAACCGTTTTAGGAAATTGATGAAAGGCGCGAAGCAGCAAATCATAATCCATCGCAAAACGAACTTTTTCATCAAAATAGCCAAATTTTTCAAAAAAGCGCCGATGGGTAAACAGCCCTTGGTGCGGCAAACTCATTTTAAATAGTAACGATCGCACATGAAACGGCTTTGCCATTTTTGGCGCAATCCAAATAGGGGTAACGCCATCCTCTTGAACCCGAGTGACTTGACCACAAACAAGCTCAACGTCTTCATCTACATCTTCAAATAATTGCGCAATCGCATTTGGGCTATATAAGGTATCTCCGGCGCCCTGAAAGTTAATAAAAGTACCGCTAGATAAGGCAAGACCCTTATTAAAGGCATCTGAGATCCCATTATCCTGCTCACTAATACTTTTGTTAACAATGTCATTATTTTCATGGATAACTTCGACAGTGCCATCGGTCGAGCCACCATCTATAACAATCACTTCGATATGGGGATATCGTTGCGCACGAATGCTGCTTAGCGTTTGTGCTAATAAATTTTTGGCATTTTTAACAGCGATAATAATCGAAACGGTTGGTTGCATTAGATTTGTGCTAATTCCTATGTTAGGATTGTTTCATGAAAAAATTTCTTCTTCAGCTCTTAGGTGATCCCAAACTCTACCAATATATTGTGGTTGGCGGTATTGCTGCAATTGTCGATATCTCTTTGTTTCTTACCCTGCGTCAATATATTGCTTTACATTATTTAATTTTAGCAACAATGAGTTTTTTTGTTGCCACATTTGTTAATTACTTATTATGCAATCACTTTGTTTTTAAACAAAAACAAGCACGATCATCTCAAGCCCGCTTTGCACTCACCTACTTTGTCAGTGGTGTTGGCTTGATAATTCACCACAGCTGTTTGTTTTTTGCTTTTGAACTTCTGGCCTTGCCCATCGTTTTAAGCAAACTATTTGCCATGGGCATTGCCTTTGGCTGGAACTTTTTATCTCGAAAACATTTTGTCTTTAAAGTTGCCTCGTAGATAAGCCGCGACCAATGCCATAATAAGCAATACCTGATTGCGCCATAGAGGCAGGATCGTAGATATTTCTACCATCAAAAATAACTGGCTTAATCAACATCTCTTTGATTTTGTCAAAATCTGGATTATAAAATTGTTGCCATTGCGTTAAAATTACCAAAGCATCTGCGCCTTCTAATGCTTGCATGTGATCATCGCAATAGGCAATGCGCTCATTCTTACCTAACATTATTTGCGCCTCATGCATGGCTTTGGGATCAAATACCTGTACTTTGGCACCTTTTGCTAACAGCGCATCTATCATCACAAGGCTAGGTGCATCACGCATATCATCTGTTTCAGGTTTAAACGCCAAGCCCCAGATAGCAAAGGTTTTCTTCGCTAAATCCCCTTGATAGTGCGCCAGCATTTTTTCAAACAAGAAGCGCTTTTGTGATTGATTTATTTTTTCCACGGCTTGGATAATGTCAGCGGGGCTTTGGTATTCAAGTGAAGTATGAATTAATGCTTGAATATCTTTGCCAAAGCACGAGCCGCCATAGCCACAACCGGCATGAATAAAATGATAGCCAATGCGCTTGTCTGAACCAATTCCTAATCTTACTTGCTCTATATCTGCACCGACTTTCTCAGCTAATTGTGCTATTTGATTCATAAAACTAATTTTAGTTGCCAGCATGGCATTGGCAGCATATTTTGTTAATTCAGCAGAGGGAATATCCATGACAATGAGTTGATGATCATCATGTCCAAATGGTTCATAAAGCTTTCTGAGTTTCATTTCCGCTTGGTGACTTTCAACCCCAATCACGACTCTATCTGGATCTGTAAAATCCTTAAGTGCTGCGCCTTCTTTTAAAAATTCAGGGTTTGATACCACATCAAAAGGTATCTCGCAGTTTCTTTGTTTTAAACCTTCTAAAATGGTGGCTTTCACTTTAGCCGCTGTGCCTAAGGGAACTGTCGATTTATTAATAACAACGGTGTAGGCATTCATATGCTGCGCAATATTTTGAGCGACTGCCAACACATAAGAGAGATCGGCGCTGCCATCCTCACCTGGTGGCGTTCCAACAGCAATAAATTGGCATTCCCCATGTAAGGCAGCGGTTTTCACATCCGTGGTAAAGATTAGCTTATTTTCTATTTGCGCTGCTTTAACAACTTCTTCTAAGCCAGGCTCATATATTGGAATGATGCCTTGCTTTAATTTTTCAACCTTTGCAGCATTCACATCCATACAAACAACATCATGGCCCACTTGTGCAAAGCAAGCCGCAATCACTAAACCAACATACCCTGATCCATAGACTGTTATTTTCATGTTATTTAGATAACCATTTCCCTTGATATTCAATATGGCAGCAACAATAAAGGCTAAAACAACTGGTGTCAAAACATGCATTGTGAACACGCAGTGCGCATATGCCGAAACTGCGGCCCTTGAACAACTAATGAGAATATCTTTGTAAATGGCCTTACGGTGCACCTTGGCAACAAAGCACATCACCAAGTGCTGCGGAAGTGGATTTAGCCAAAAATCGCATGCTAAACTTGCCTGCACGCAATGGGTGACTGAAACACTAGGGCAAAGTTAGAAAACTATGAAAGCAAATAAAACGATATTAGTCACTGGCGGTGCCGGATTTTTAGGATCACATCTTTGTAAACGCCTATTAAGCCAAGGCAATCGCGTGATCTGTCTGGATAATTTTTACACCGGCAAAGCTCAAAATATCGCTGAGTTTCTTGAACTCCCTGAATTTGAGGTTATTGAGCAGGATGTTTGTAACCCCATTTCAATCAAAGCAGATGCTATTTTTCATCTTGCCTGCCCTGCTAGCCCTGTACATTATCAACACGATCCTGTTCAAACATTAAAAACAAGTGTGTTAGGTGCAATCAGTGTCCTTGATCTTGCCAAGCAACTGAAGATCCCTGTTTTATTTACATCGACGAGTGAAGTCTATGGCGATCCACATGTGCACCCTCAGCAAGAAGCCTATTGGGGAAATGTAAACTGCGTTGGACCTCGTTCTTGTTATGATGAAGGTAAACGCGCAGCCGAAACCTTATTTATGGATTATCACCGAATGCATCATGTGGATATCCGCATTGTACGCATTTTTAACACCTATGGCCCTAACATGTGCCAAAATGATGGACGTGTTATCAGTAATTTTATTGTCCAAGCATTAAAAAATGAGCCAATTACTATTTATGGCACAGGTGAGCAAAGCCGATCTTTTTGCTATGTCGATGATCAAATTGAAGGCTGGATGCGTTTAATGGCAAAACAGAAACTGCATTCGCCAGTGAATATTGGTAATCCCGTTGAAAAATCAATGAATGAAATTGCTAAAATAATTTTAGAGCTCACCAACAGTAAATCAAAACTGGTTTATCATCCCTTGCCAATTGATGATCCAAAACAGCGTTGCCCAGACATAAGCAAAGCACAAGAAGAGCTGGATTGGCAGCCTACCATTGATCTAACGACGGGCCTGAAAAAAACCATTGCCTACTTTGAAAAACTTTTAACCAGATCGGAAAGTGTTGTGTAACATGAGCTATACCCTCTCTGTGATTATTCCTTGTTATAACGAAAAGAAAACCATCGCACAATTAATTGAAACTGTTCGAAAAGCACCGATTGATGGCAAACTTGAACTCATTGTGGTGAATGACGG
>JBFXKR010000021.1:0-9291 GCA_050173595.1 Candidatus Berkiella sp. | reverse complement strand
ATGGAAAATTTACGCTTAAAGCAGTGGAATGTTTAGCCGCTTGTTGTGGGGCGCCTGCGATGCAAATTGGTGATGATTATTATGAAAATCTCAATCCGCAAAAAATAGATGAGATTTTAGCATCCAAGGAGTAACGAATGAGCGTGCCAACCAATCAGGTTTGTTTTAGAACCTTACACTTAGAAAAACCTTGGTCTTTAGAAGCCTATCGTTCAGTGGGTGGTTACGAAGTTTGGCAAAATATAGTAAAAAATAAAACACCCGTTGAAGATATTATTAATGAACTTAAAGTTTCTGCTTTGCGCGGTCGCGGTGGCGCAGGTTTCCCAACTGGTTTGAAGTGGAGCTTTATGCCACGTAATAAACCAGGTCAAAAATATGTTTTATGTAATTCTGATGAAGGTGAACCGGGTACCTGTAAAGACAGAGATATTTTACGTTTTAATCCTCACCAATTAATTGAAGGCATGGCGATTGCTGGCTATGTTATGAACGCCACTGTTGGTTATAACTACTTAAGAGGGGAGTTCATTGAGCCATTTCACCGTATGGAGCAAGCATTAAAAGAAGCCCAAGAACTTGGATTTATCGGTAAAAACATTTTAGGTAGTGGAATTGATTTTGAATTACACAATGTATTGGGTGCAGGTGCCTATATATGTGGTGAAGAAACAGCCTTAATGGATTCGTTAGAAGGCAAAAAGGGAATGCCTCGTTTTAAACCTCCGTTCCCTGCAAATTACGGAATTTATGGAAACCCAACGAATATCAACAATACCGAAAGCTACGCTTCAGTGCCGGTTATTTTGCAACATGGTGGCAAATGGTTTTTAGAACTTGGCATCCCTAATAATGGTGGCACAAAAATATTTTGTGTCTCAGGCCACGTCAATAAACCAGGTAATTATGAAATCCCCTTAGGAACACCTTTCGCTACTTTGTTAGAGATGGCTGGCGGCATGAAAAACGGTAAAAAACTCAAAGCCGTTATTCCTGGAGGATCTTCAGTGCCTGTATTACCGGGCGATCTCATGATGACACTCAATATGGATTATGATTCCATTTCAAAAGCAGGCTCGATGCTAGGATCAGGTGCTGTCATTGTGATGGATGAAACGACGTGCATGGTAAGCATGTTGGCGCGACTTTCCGATTTTTATTTTGAAGAGTCTTGTGGTCAATGTACACCTTGTCGAGAAGGAACTGGGTGGTTAGCGCGGATGTTGCATCGCATTTTGCATGGCCAAGGAACATTACAAGACCTTGATGTGTTAGATGATGTGGCAGATAAAATAATGGGGCGCACTATTTGCGCACTCGGGGATGCCGCTGCCATGCCGGTGCGCAGTTTCCTAAAACAATATCGAAATGAATTTGTCTATATGATTGAACACAAACGCTCAATCGTTGCTGCATAAGCAGGAGTTAAGATGGTCACCATCGAAATAGATGATAAGAAAGTTGAAGTACGTCAAGGTCAAATGATCATTGAAGCAGCTGACAGTGTTGGGATCCGCATTCCTAGATTTTGTTATCATAAAAAATTATCAATAGCCGCCAATTGTCGGATGTGTTTGGTTGAAGTAGAAAAAGCACCTAAACCCATGCCTGCTTGTGCCACCCCTGTTTCTGATGGGATGAAAATATACACGACATCTAATAAAGCAATCGAAGCACAAAAAGCAGTGATGGAATTTTTGTTGATTAACCATCCTTTAGATTGCCCCATTTGCGATCAAGGTGGGCAATGCGAATTGCAAGATGTTGCCTTAGAGTATGGAAAAGACAGTTCACGTTTTATTGAACGTAAACGTGCAGTGCAAGATAAAGATATTGGTCCACTGATTAGTACTGAAATGACACGCTGTATCCATTGCACCCGATGTGTGCGTTTTGGTGCGGAAGTCGCAGGACAGCGCGAACTAGGTGCCACAGGTCGTGGCGAATTCATGGAAATTGGCACTTATATTAAACAAAGTGTTAACTCTGAGCTTTCAGGAAATGTGATTGATTTGTGTCCTGTAGGCGCTTTGACTTCTAAACCATTTCGTTTTCAAGCAAGAGCCTGGGAGCTAAAAGCACAACCCAGCATTTCCATGCATGATTGCTTGGGTTCAAATCTTTTCTTTCACGTCCATAACAATGAAGTTAAGCGGGCCTTGCCAAGGGAAAAAGAAGCCATTAATGAAGTCTGGCTTTCTGACAGAGATAGATTTAGCTATGAAGGTCTTAATCACGTTGATAGATTAACAACACCTTGGATCAAAAAAGATAATCGTTGGAGAAAAGTAGATTGGCCAACAGCCTTAAGTGTTGCTGTCGAGAAACTACAAAAAATTGTTAACGATGAGGGTAAAGAAGCTATTGGCGCAATTGCATCTCCCAATTGCACCATTGAAGAGTTTTTCTTATTGCAAAAACTCTTTAAATCTCAAGGTTGCTTTAATATCGATCATAGATTGCGTCAAATTGATAATGCGCATCAAGCTTATTTGGGCACGTTCCCAACCATGGGATTGTGGTTAAGTGGATTAGAAGAACAAGAGTCAATTGTCATCGTTGGTTGTGATGTCAAAAAAGAACAACCTTTAGTGAACCACCGTATTCGAAAAGCAGCAACACATGGCGGCCATGTTTTCTCAGTTAACCCCTATGAAATAGAAGCAAATTTTGATGCGATAACACATGTTGTTCATGAGCAAGGTGATTTTCGTTTGGGCCTCATGGAAATTGTTAAAGCATTAATGTCACAATCTGACAAAGAGATTCTGGCAGATTGTCCGGTGGATGCTAAAGAGCAATTAGCAAGCATCACCCCAAGTGAAAAAGCAAAGGAGATTGCGACAAAGCTCCTTAGCACCAAAAAGAACAGCGTGATTTTAGGAAGCTATGCTTGGAGTCATCCTCAAGCTCATGAAATTTATTGGCTCAGTAAAATATTGGCACATTTAATAGGTGGCACATTTGGTGAGCTGAGCAATGGCGCCAACAGCGCTGGTGGATGGATTGCAGGAGCAATTCCTCATCGATTACCTTTTGGACAACAAGATAACGTTACCGTTGGGATGAGTGCTTATGAAATGTTTGAGAACCCAAGAAGTGGTTATCTGTTAGTAAACTGTGAGCCTGAATTTGATTGTGCTAATCCCTCACAAGCTATTGATGCACTTAAAACTGCACAAACCGTTGTGGCGCTGAGTATGTATGATAGTCCGCAATTAAGAGAATATGCGGATGTTATTTTACCTATTACACCCATTTCAGAAATGTCCGGAACTTATGTTAACGCATTTGGGGAATGGGCAAGTTTTCAGCCAGGTGCTAATCCTTTAGGGCAAAGTCGCCCTGCATGGAAAGTGCTGCGGGTAATGGCAAATTTATGGGTTATCACTGGTTTTGAATACCAAACTCAAGAAGATATTCTCGGTGAACTCATGATGCTAAAAAGCACCATACCTCATTTTGCTGAAAATTTACTATCTATGTCTTGTACTTTATCGACAACACAAGCAAAACCTAAATTGGTTCGTTTGGCAAAAATTGGTCTATATCATGTCGATGGCATTACGCGTCGTGCGCATCACCTACAAGAAACACAAGACGCTAAAATGGCAACCATTACCTTAAATACTAAGGAAGCCCAAAAGCATGGCTTTAAAGCTGCGCAACATGTTTGGGTTTATAATGGCAAGACTAAATCTCTTAAGCCCTTGCCACTGACAATTGATGATAAGCTGCCAAATGGGGTTGTGATTGTGCCAGATAGCCTTCATGAAACCCAAAGTTTAGGTGCGCCTTTTAGTTTAATTGACTTAAATGCAGCACAGGATGGTGCCAAGTGATAATCGAATGGTTAACAATATTAGCTATTAATCTCATCAAAGGGCTGATGATTTTGATCCCTTTGATATTATCCGTTGCTTATCTGACCTTAGCCGAACGCAAGGTGATTGGCTACATTCAAGTTAGAATCGGTCCCAATCGCGTTGGACCCTTGGGTTTATTTCAACCCTTTGCTGATGTCTTTAAACTGTTATTTAAAGAAATTGTTGTACCGACAAAATCGAATAAATTTTTATTTGTTGTCGCGCCTATTTTAGCTTTTGCGCCTTCTATTGCGGCCTGGTCAGTGATTCCTTTCTCACCAGGATGGACGCTTGCGAATGTCAATGCGGGTGTCTTGTTCTTGCTAGCGATGACCTCATTGGGCGTTTATGGGGTGATTATTGCCGGGTGGGCATCAAATTCTAAATATGCATTTTTAGGTGCACTGAGATCTGCGGCACAAGTTGTTTCCTATGAAATTGCCATGGGCTTTGCTTTGGTAGGCGTATTAATGGCAGCAGGAAGCATGAATCTTACGGATATCGTTAATGCGCAGCGTGGCGGCTTATTACATTGGTACTGGTTACCGTTACTCCCGCTATTTGTTGTTTACTGGATTTCTGCGGTGGCAGAAACCAACCGCTCACCATTTGATGTGGCTGAAGGTGAGTCTGAAATCGTAGCAGGCTTTCATGTGGAATATGCGGGCATGACATTTGCCATTTTCTTTTTAGCTGAATATGCCAACATGATTTTATTATCCACGGTATGTGCCTTAACCTTTATGGGGGGATGGTTATCACCCTTTGAAGGTTTGCCCTTCATTGCGCAGTACCTAACGTGGGTTCCAGGGATAGTGTGGCTTGGCTTAAAAGTATCCTTCTTCTTGCTTTTATATCTTTGGTTTAGAGCAACTTTCCCGCGATATCGCTACGATCAAATTATGCGCTTAGGCTGGAAAGTTTTTATTCCGGTTACATTTGTTTGGATTGTGGTAGAAGCAATCGCCATTAAAACGCACTTTGGGCCATGGTTTGCATAGAGAGACAACATGACTAAATTGATTCACTACATTAAAAGCTTTGCCTTATGGGAACTACTCATTGGGCTAAAACTAACAGGAAGGCATTTATTTGCGCGAAAAATAACCGTGCAATATCCTGAAGAGAAAACGCCTTCGTCCGTGCGCTTTCGTGGCATTCATGCGCTAAGGCGATATCCAAATGGCGAAGAAAGATGTATTGCCTGTAAATTATGTGAAGCAGTTTGTCCTGCTTTAGCCATTACCATTGACTCCACCGAGCGTGAAGATGGTACAAGACGTACAACACGTTATGAAATTGATCTCTTTAAATGCATTTATTGTGGTTTTTGTGAAGAATCATGCCCAGTCGACTCCATTGTGGAAACAGGTATGTCTGAATATGCCTTTTTGGAGCGTGGCGAAAATATATTAGATAAACAAAAATTATTGGCCATTGGTGATAAGTATGAGGCACAAATTGCCTCGGCCCGTACCATTGATGCCCCTTATCGATAAGGTGTGATGATGACATTTTTACAGCTTGTTTTTTACGCTTTTTCGATAATGGCAGTGTTTGCCAGCTTAATGATGATATTTTCTAAGAATCCGGTACGCTCGGTGTTGTATTTGGTATTCACCTTCTTTTGCATGGCGGGTGTATGGATGCTGCTTGAATCCGAGTTTCTGGCCATTGTGTTAGTACTTGTCTATGTTGGCGCGGTGATGGTGCTTTTCCTATTTGTGGTCATGATGTTAGACATGGAAGCACCTCTCATTAGAGAATCGTTGGTGAAGCACTGGCCAATTGGGGTCATAGCAGCCAGCGTCACCATAGCGCTTTTAATCATGTCCCTGGGTAAACAGTATTTTGGATTAGAAGAAGCACTACCTACGGCGCTGCCTTCTGACTATAGTCATGTCAAAGCACTGGCAACCATGTTGTATAGTGATTACTTGTTACCATTTGAAATTGCGGGGCTCATCTTGCTGGTGGCCATGATTGCTGCTATCGGTTTGACCTACCGAGGCCCAAGAGATACCAAAACGCAAAAGCCAGGCCTGCAAGCACAAGTGAGAAAAAGCGATCGCTTAAGAATTGTTAAAATGGCTTCTAGTCGCCAACAAGAGGAGGGTCAGGCATGATTGGTTTGCATGAAGTATTATGTTTGGCAGCCATTTTGTTTGGCATTGGGGTGGCTGGCATTTATATCAATCGAAAGAACGTAATTATCTTATTAATGTGTATCGAGCTAATTTTGCTTGCAGTCAACACCAATTTCGTTGCTTTTTCTCATTACTTGCAAAGTCAGGTAGGCGAAGTATTTGTGTTTTTCATTCTGACAGTGGCTGCTGCTGAGGCCGCCATTGGCTTGGCCATTTTGGTCGCAGTCTTTAGAAGTCGACGTACGATTAATGTTGAAGAGTTAGACTCATTGAAGGGGTAAAGTGTGCAATTTAATATCTTCGCTGAGTGTTTATTGGTTGTGTTGGCGCCTTTATTGGCAGCCATCACGGCAGGACTATTAGGAAAGTTCATTGGCAAAAAAGGTGCGCATTGGCTCACTATCTCTTGCGTCGCTTTAAGCTTTTTTGTGTCCTGTCATATTGCTAAGTTAATGCTATGGGATAAATCTATTCCAGCTTTACTTGAGTTTACAGCGTATCAATGGGCTAATATTGGCGCTTATCACTTTCAAGTCGGATTTATGTTAGATCCGCTCACAATCTTGATGATGTGTGTGGTGACTTTTGTATCTTGGATGGTACATATTTATACCATCGGTTATATGCAAGACGATCCAGGATATCAACGATTTTTTAGTTATATATCCTTGTTTACGTTTGCAATGTTGATGCTGGTCATGTCCAATAACTTCTTGCAACTCTTTTTTGGTTGGGAAGCGGTAGGGGTTGTTTCCTATTTATTAATCGGCTTTTGGTATAAACGTGAATCAGCGATTTTTGCAAACTTAAAAGCATTTTTAGTAAATAGAGTCGGAGACTTGGGCTTTTTGCTTGGCATAGCCACCGTACTCTACATATTTGGTACATTAGATTATTCCGCCGTTTTCCAAAAAGCGCCTGATATTGCGGCCACTAACCCAATGATTGATATCATTGGCTCAAGACCTTGGTCCGCTTTTACCGTCATTGGCATTTTGTTGTTTATTGGCGCGATGGGTAAATCTGCACAAATGCCATTGCATGTGTGGTTGCCAGATTCGATGGAAGGCCCAACACCCATATCAGCGCTCATCCATGCAGCAACCATGGTGACCGCTGGCGTTTTTATGGTGGCACGTATGTCACCTTTATTTGAACATTCAGAGACAGCTTTAAGTTTTGTACTGATGATTGGCTCTGCTACCTGCCTGTTCATGGGGCTCATTGGTATCGTACAAAACGACATTAAGCGAATAATAGCTTATTCGACTTTATCGCAACTAGGTTACATGGTGGCAGCATTAGGCGTATCTGCTTATTCTGCAGGTATTTTCCACTTGATGACGCATGCCTTTTTTAAAGCGCTTTTATTCCTAGGGGCAGGTTCTTGTATTATCGCCATGCATCATGAACAAGATATACGTCAAATGGGCGGCTTGCGAAAATATATGCCCATCACCTATATCACCATGTTCATTGGCAGCTTAGCGCTGGCTGGCATTCCTTTCTTCTCTGGCTTTTATTCTAAAGATACCATTATTGAAGCGGTTCATTTAAGCCACATTCCTGGCGCTGATATTGCCTATTGGGTAGTGTTAGGCAGCGTTTTTGTAACGGCGTTATATACCTTCAGGTTATTTTTCTTAGTGTTTCACACTAAAGAAAGGATGGATGAACATACGCGCTCACATTTACACGAATCGCCTTTTGTGGTGTGGCTCCCCTTAGTGCTATTAGCCATTCCTTCAGTGGTAGCAGGTGCCCTTTTTGCAGGTCCCTTATTTGAAGGCTATTTTGGTCAATCCATTTTTGTGCTACCTGAGCATAATGTGATGAAGACCCTATCAGAAGAATATCATGGTGCAACCCAAATGGCCGTGCATGGGTTTAGTGCGCCACCATTTTGGTTAGCCATTGGCGGGATCATTGTTGCATGGCTTGGCTATGTTCAATTTCCTTCGTTATCTCGTGGTGCTCGTAAATTGTTCTCAGTGCCATATGCTATTTTGGTTCGAAAATATGGATTTGATGATTTTAACCAAGCCATTATGGCCGGTGGTACCAGAGCGTTGGGTTGGCTTTGTTGGCGAGTAGGTGATAGAGCCATTATTGATGACTTTTTTGTGAATGGATCTGCAAACAGTGTGGGTTACTTTGCCAAGGTTATCCGTCATCTGCAGTCAGGATATGTCTATCATTATGCCTTTGCCATGATCTCAGGACTTGTACTGTTATTGATCTGGCAGATGTTTAAATAAAAGAGGCTTAAAAGCATGCAATTGGGATTTCCTCTGTTAAGCGCCTTAGTTTGGCTCCCCATTATTGGCGCAATATTGATATTTATTGTTGGGGGCGATAAAGCGCCCATGCGCGCCAAATGGTTGGGGTTGGCGGTATCTTTGCTTTGCTTACTTTTGTGTGTCCCCTTATGGCAACATTTTGATTTGCAAACCGCTCAATACCAATTTGTTGAACAAAAAGCATGGTTTCCTAGCCTTAACATTGTTTATGCGTTGGGTGTTGATGGCTTTGCGATGCCGTTAATTGTATTAACGTGCCTATTTACCCCATTGGTCATTATTTCGGCATGGCAAGTTATTAAGCAACGGGTTGCTTATTACATGGCTTCATTTTTAGTGATGCAAGGCCTTATGTGTGGTGTGTTTGCTGCCATGGATGCCATTTTATTTTATGTTTTTTGGGAAGCGATGCTGGTACCCATGTTTTTAATAATTGGGATCTGGGGCGGACCCAATCGCGTTTATGCCACCATCAAATTCTTTTTATACACCTTTTTAGGTTCAGTATTTTTGCTGGTAGCGTTAATTTATTTGCATATGCAAGCCAAGGCCACAGGCATTGATGAATCTTTTGCTATTACGACTTTCCAGCAATTGCCACTTTCTTTAAGTGCGCAAAAATGGATCTTAGTTGCATTCTTGTTAGCCTTTGCAGTGAAGATCCCAATGGTGCCAGTACATACTTGGTTGCCAGATGCCCACGTTGAAGCGCCCACAGGGGGCTCTGTCGTGTTGGCCGCTATCTTATTGAAAATGGGTGCTTACGGTTTCTTGCGCTTTATTTTGCCTATCGTGCCAGGTGCTGCTCGAGAATGGCAGTTGTTGATTATCAGCGCTTCACTAATTGCTGTTGTTTATATTGGCTTAGTGGCCATTGTGCAAAAGGACATGAAAAAGCTAATCGCCTACTCATCGATTGCGCATATGGGTTTTGTTACTTTAGGCATTTTCACTGCCTTCTCACTGATGAACCTTGAT
>JBFXKR010000020.1:0-9494 GCA_050173595.1 Candidatus Berkiella sp. | reverse complement strand
TTTTTACACCAGATACCTACTTAGCAGCACCTTCTGATTCACCTGAATTTGAAGTATTAGAAGGTGATTATGAAAGCCATGCACAAACAAACCTCCAATTTGCGTTAGATAAGTTAGATGATCGTAGCTTAGATATTGTGAGTAGCCGTTTCTTGGTAGATGAGCAAGATAAAGCTTCACTCAAAGATTTGGCTGATAAGCATGGTGTTTCTATTGAGCGTGTTCGTCAATTAGAAAAAGCCGCTATTATGAAACTTCGCCAAGAAATGATGGCACATGTCGAATAAAAGCTTTAATTTATTGCTTTAAATCTTAACCGAGCGCTGTTAGCCATGACTAACAATGCCGCAAAGCTTAGACCACATAAAATTAAAAGTGGGCTAAGTTGCCCCAAGGCAGCAAAAGGAAGTAGCGCTAAATTGAACACAAAACCAAGCCAATAGTTCTGCTTTAAGATTTTCCGAGCATCCATGCTAAGCGCAAAACAATCTGTCATCAGTTTAAGCCTTGATGTTTGTAAAATAATATCTGCACAGGCTAATGTGATTGGATTTTTAATGCCAATAGCAATACCAATATCTGCACGCATTAACGCTTGGGCATCGTTTAAACCATCTCCTACCATCGCGGTGATAATACCCTTGTCTTGCAAGGCCCCAACATGTGCTTCTTTTTCACAAGGTAGAACTTGTGCATTGGCAGGAATTTCGCCAAGTTGGTTTGCAATGGCATTGACGATATTCGGTCTATCTCCGCTTAAAACACTCAGCTCAATGTTTCTTGCGCGTAAAAACTGTACTACTTCTTTGGCTTCCTGGCGTAATCTATCTTTAAGTAAAATTCTGGCGACTAATACACCACTTATCGCGCAATGAACAAAAATTTTATCGTTATTAACTTGAGTATCTTCATGTTCAATGACATGTTGATCAATATAAACACCATTTGATTTTAGCCATTTCGCGGCACCTATCATGATGCATTTACCGTCCACCATGGCGCGAACACCGTTGCCTGGATAGACATGTAAGCGTTGAATGTCTATGAGTGGTAGGGCGCCTTTTTGGATTTGGGCTTAATAAACTATCGCTGTTGAATTGGTTTGTTGTGTTTTTTTTTCTATAATGCAAATATTGGGAATTACCCCACCTGGATGTTAATATTTAAATTTTTCAATCGACTCTACAATTAGATTTCCTTCAGTAAGCGTGCCTGTTTTATCAAAGAGCATATGCTCTACATCATTGAGTTTATAAAAGGCTAAGGGGTTAGTGACGAGGATCCCCTTTTTAGCACAAACCTCTAATAAGCAAGCAGTTGTAATAGGAAATGCAATCGCAATGGCGCAGGGGCAGGTAATGAGCAAGAAAGTAATAGCGCATTGTAGGGCAAAATGCATATCAAAAGGCAGCCACCAACAAAAAATAATGGCGCTCATAGTTACCATGATCATTTGCTGCCATAAACCTACCTGATCACAAGGTGGTTTCAATGAAGATTTTTTATAATTGATTTGCATTGAGAAAAGCAAATTTCCAAAATAAGAGTCTTGGAAACTGCTGGTGGCGCAAATAAGCACAGCTTTATCCATGTTGCGCGTACCCGCTTTGATGCAATCATGTTTAAATTTTGCAACACAATGTGCTTCTCCTGTTATCATAGATTCATCAACGTTGGTATCCCCTTCTTGGATGATCCCATCAACTGGAAAATACTCACCTGGTGCAATTGTTAATTTATCACCAGCAACAATATCTTGTAGAAAACAAGTATGAAATTGATCATCAGCTTTTAAGAGTTTAACTTGGTGTGCTGGCAGCTTGCTTAAATTATTTACTGTTTTTTTGATGCGTCTTAAGCAAAAAACTTCAAGAAAGCGACAGCTTAAAATAATAAATAAGATCATTAAGATAGAATCAAAATAAGCAGTGGCATCCTCATCATAGTTTAGGGTATTAAAAAGTGAATACCCATAAATAATCAATAAGGAGATGATAATTGGAATATCAATAGAGAAGCGCGCAGGATGGGAAAAAGTTAAAGCACGCAGAAATGGCAACCCTGCAAAATATAAAATGGGGGTGGTTAAGGTGAGCCCTGCCCAATAATACAATTCATGTGAAAACGCATGAGGCTTTGCAAATTGGCTTAACCAGGAGAACCAACATAAAAATAGTACAGCCACGCCACACAGGATCAGTCTTAACAAAAGACTTCTTTCTAAGTTGGTTATCTGTTTAATGTTTTGCTGAACAAAATTCAAGATCATGAATGAGGCTACTTCTAACTTAAGCGCTCTAAAAAGAGGGATAATATCAAAAATTTAGCCAATGAGAGAATTTTGCCTTAAATTTAGAGCACTTTACAGATTTTGCCCAACGAAGGTTGGGCAAAAATCGCAAGTTTTAGTCTTTAGCCGCTTCTAGCGTCTTATTTTTTTTGACTTTAGCGGTCATTGTGCCATTAGGTGAGCTTGTAAAGGCTAAACCTTTAAGAAGATTTAAAGCCTCATTTAGCTGGTAATCTTGATTAACAAGTGGTTTTTTAGCATCCTCCGTGGTTGGCATGGTGCTTTCACTTGAGGTTAGCTTTTCCTTTACTTCCTCTTTGGTTTTCTCTTTATTGGCATTATCAAGGTGTCCTTGCAGATCTGCTTCTTTGACATTGATCCAGCTATCATTATCCTGCTCTTTGCTTTCAGGGATCTTTAAATCTGGGATTTCAATATCAGGGGTTATCCCTTGAGCTTGAATAGAGCGACCTGAGGGCGTGAAATACAACGCTGTTGTTAGTTTTAGCCCATGATTATCTTTTAATGGCAACACGGTTTGCACAGAGCCCTTACCAAAGGTCTGAGTGCCTACAATTAAAGATCGTTTATGATCTTGTAGCGCGCCTGCCACAATTTCAGAAGCAGAGGCTGAGCCACCATTGACCAAGGTGACAATGGGGGCACCATTTAATAAATCACCGTCTTGGGCGAGCTCTTTTATTTCAGAGCCAGGTAAACGGCCTTCTGTATAAACAATCATGCCGCTGTAACCTAACTTTGGTTTATCTAAGAAAGCATCAGAGACCTTAACGGAAGATTCTAAAATGCCACCTGGATTGTTACGCAGATCTAATATGATGCCTTTTAAATTGTTATTTGTTTCTTTTTTGAGTTGGTTAATGGCATTGACCAAGTCTTCTCCAGACTGGGTTTGAAATTGAGATATTCGGATATAACCGTAATTTTTATCAAGTACTTTGGTTCTTACGCTTTTAACGAGAATAAGATCACGCGTCACTTTAATTTTCAGAGGCTGATTTTCGCCTTTTCTCATGATAGTGAGCAAAATTGGGGTGCCTCGGTCGCCACGCATCATTTCAACGGCTTTTTTCAAGGTTAAGCCTTTGACAGGGGTGTCTTCCAAGCGCACGATTAAATCACCAGCTTTAAGGCCAGCGCGTTGGGCGGGAGTATCATCAATCGGGCTTATCACACGCACATAACCATCTTCCATGGTCACTTCTATGCCTAAACCGCCAAATTTACCAGAGGTATTGGCTCGCAGATCTGAGAATTCACTGGGATCAAGATAAGAAGAATGGGGATCAAGCCCTGAGAGCATGCCACGAATGGCATTTTCAAACAGCTCTTTATCATCAACTGGCTTCACATAATATTTTCTGATTTGTTCAACCACAGAAGTGAATCGTTGCAAATCATCCAATGGTAAGGTTTTTTGTGGCGTTGGATCTTGGGCGGCTTGGGCAAAAGCTGACAAGCTCATTAAGGCCAAGGCAACAAGGGGTGCTTTTAGTGCATAACAAATTCGTGGACTCATACATTTTCCTTTTGTGGCAGCCACGGATGGCGAGCTTCCTGCTCGCGCTGTATAAATTAAAAGTAAGAAAAGAGCCTATCCAATAAACCACGGATCAGGATCTAGTGATTCGCCATCCTTTCTTATTTCAAAGTATAACCCGGGTTCGGCATGTCCGCCGCTTTGTCCAACGCTTGCTATCATTTCTCCTTGATTAACCCATTCTCCTAGACCCTTATACAGCTTTTGATTATTACCATATAAACTCATATAGCCATTGCCGTGATCGACAATAATCAGTAATCCCAAGCCTCGCAGCCATTCTGCAAATACAACGCGACCGCCAAAAATAGCGTTCACGGGGGTGCCGGTTTGTGCACTGATATAAGATTTTTTTGCGCCTGCTTTATTGATATTGGGCAAGCTTGCCAGTTTTACCCCAGTGCCAGAAATAGGCAGTACCAGTTGACTTTTTGCTTTAGCAAAATCTTGAGCAGGTTCAATGTAAGTTGGGGTGAGTGAAAGCTTTTCATGTAATGATTTAACAACTTGAGATAAATGATGTTCTTGTTGTTGTAATTGTGAAAGTTTTTCTTCTTGAGTTGCCAGCTTTTTTGAAATAGTTTCTAAAATGGCTTGCCGTTTTTGTTTTGCTTGCAAAAGCGAAGATTGATTCAAAGATAATTTTTCTGAAATTTGTTGTATTTCTTTTTTTTCAACATTAATTTTATCTTGCAAAATTTGTACTTCTTTAAGATTCTGTTGAAGCAAGTTTATTTGCTCTGCTCTGGCGTTATAAAAATATTGATAGTATTGATTTTGTCTTGATAAGGTCGACCATTCTTGTTGCTCAAACAGAAGTTGGAGTTTTTCTTTTCGATAGTGTGCAAAAGTTGCTTCTAATAACTGTGATAGTGCTTCTTGGTGAGCTTGGGTTGATTGTTTTAACGTGTTTTCATCTTGTTGTAACGATTTTAAAGTTTGGGCATGAGCGGCGAGGGTGCTTTGCAAGGTTGATAAACCTTCTGCGCTTTGTCCAATCTCTTTATCTAGTTTAGCAAGTTCATCTATTAACGTTTTTTCTTCTTTTTTATTTTTATAAACCGATTTTTCTAATTTTTGCATTTTATGCTGAACTTGCAGCAAAGCTTTCTTGACTTCTTTAGGGGAGTCTTTGTCTGGCACATTTGCAAATGCTGCGACACTGATACCCAAAAGGGTCAAAACTATTTGAGCTTTGCTGCATAAAGAGTTCATCATGGTTCCATCCATTCATTAGCTAAATAGGCATGTTCCTGTCATTTGTGAAGGCTTTGTGAGGTCCAACATTTTTAGTATTGTTGGCGCAATATCTGACAAGGTGCCTGGTTCATTTTTAAAGTGATAAGCTTTTGCGCCAACATAGACCAAAGGTACAACCGAAAGCGTATGCGCAGTATGGGGCTGTCCACTGTTATCATCTAGCATGCACTCAGCATTGCCATGATCAGAAGTGATAAGCATTTGGCCATCAACGCTGTTTAAAGCATTCACAATTTTACCTAAACAGTCATCTAACACTTCAATCGCTTTAACTGTGGCTGCAAAGTTACCGGTGTGTCCTACCATGTCGGCATTGGCATAGTTACAAACAATAAAGTCAAATTGTTGAGTTTGAATCTGTTTAACAAGCGCGTCAGTTAATTCATAAGCGCTCATTTGAGGCATCAAATCATAGGTAGCAACTTTAGGTGAAGGTATTAATATGCGCTCTTCACCAATAAAAGGTTTTTCAATACCACCATTAAAGAAAAATGTGACATGTGCATATTTTTCCGTTTCTGCAAGATGTAACTGCTTAAGATGATTATTTTGTAAATACTCGCCTAACACATTTTGGTGATTTTGAGGCGGATAAACTACCGTTGCAGCAAGATTTTTATCATACTGGGTTAAGGTGATAAATTCGCCTAAGTGTGGCATATTGCCACGCTCAAAGCCATCAAATGATTTATCTGTTAAGGCCACAGATAGGGCGCGCGCCCTGTCAGCACGAAAATTCATATAAATAACGATATCGCCATCTTTTATTTGAGTAGGTGTTTGCCGATCATTTTCTATACAAGTTGGTTTCACAAACTCATCAGTTTCATTTCTAGCATAGGCATCATTGAGCGCTGTCATACCATTGGCGGCATGATAATCACTTTGGCCAAAGACAATCGCATCATAGGCAAGTTTTACGCGCTCATGCCGCTTGTCTCTGTCCATAGCGTAATAGCGGCCACTTACCGTTGCTAAAGTGGCATGGGTTTGCTTTAGCACAACATCTAGTTTTTGCAGCGAGGCTTTAGCGCTTTGTGGTGGTGTATCTCGACCATCTAAAAATGCATGAACATAAACATGGGGTGCCTCATGTTCTCTTGCCATGTGTAGTGCTGCAAAAAGATGATCTTCATGGCTGTGAACGCCGCCTGGAGAAAGCAGACACATAAAGTGAATGGCTTTTTGAGTTTCTTTGGCACGCTTAAAGGCGTTGATTAATACACTATTTTGAAAAAATCGACCTTCTTTGATTTCTTTGCTAATCAAAGTGAGATCTTGATAAATAACGCGTCCTGCCCCCATCGTTAGGTGGCCGACTTCAGAATTACCCATTTGGCCATCAGGGAGTCCAACATCTTCGCCGCAGCCAGATAGCGTGGTATGCGGGCAAGTTTCAATTAACTTGTCCCAATGGGGGGTGCTAGCAGCTGCAATGGCATTGCCTTTTCCATTTTCTTTGTAACCCCAACCATCAAAAATAAGTAGTACAACTGGTTTAGAAGCCATATATTTTCTTATAATGTTATTTTTCAGCTATTAGTTTAGCACCCTGCTTCGCTTAGACGCTATGCCAGACACGCCCTGGTCGCTAGTTAGCTTGATTGGGTGTATAATGTTTGGCTGTTTGTCTTCGAAGGAAAAGTGGTCTGTATGGATCCCTATATTTCATTTTTTGTTGAGCATTGGATGTTAAGTGCGGCTTTTGCTGTTATTTTGCTGTTATTGATAGGCAATGAATTGCGGCACCGCTCATTTGGCGTGCCAGGGATCAGCTCACAACAGTTAGTAGATCTTCTCAATCATAAAGATGCCGTCATTATTGATATTCGCTCACACGAGCGCTTTGATTTGGGACACATTCTAGGCGCCATCAATATTCCAGCCGAAAATTTTGATGCTGGATTGAAAACGCTGAACAAATATAAAAATAGACCAATGGTGTTGGTCTGCTCGCAGGGAAATGATGCTCCTAAAAAGGGCAAAGTTTTAAAAGGGAATGGGTATACTGATCTCTATCACCTTGCAGGCGGTATGGATGCTTGGCATGCACAGGGTATGCCGGTTACAAAAAGATAAAGGGTTTTATTAAATATAAGGATGAATAAAATGGCAGATAAAGGTAAAGAAAAAGATAAAGCACATGATGGTCCAGCATTCACCATCCAACGAATCTACGTTAAAGATGTTTCTTTTGAAACACCGCATGCGCCAGAAATTTTTAGAGAAGAATGGAAGCCAGAAGTTAATGTTGATTTGCAAACAAAGACAAATCGCCTTGAAGATACAATTTATGAAGTAGTGTTGCACTTAACGGTTACCGTGAAAATGGGTGAACGGGTAGCTTTCTTAGTTGAAGTGCATCAAGCAGGTATTTTCACTCTCAAAGGATTCCCGCAAGAACAGTTAGCGCATGCGCTAGGCTCAATGTGCCCTAACATTTTATATCCTTATGCGCGTGAAACCATTTCTGATATCGTGATTCGAGGTGGCTTCCCACAACTCTTGTTAGCGCCAGTTAATTTTGATGCGCTTTACATGCAACACCTTGAACAACAAAAGAAAGGCACTGCTACGCAGTAGTCATCTATGACAATACGCGAGCATTTTTTGGTATTAGGCGCAGGTTCTTGGGGGTCTGCGCTAGCCATTTACTTATCAAGAATGCAACATCACGTCGTGCTTTGGGGGCATGATGTTGCCAAAATTCAAGAGATGGCAAAAAAACACACGAATGTGGATTTTCTGCCTGGTTTTAGCTTCCCTCAATCGCTAACGTTTAGTGCGGATTTAGAAAAAGCATTTTCCCAAGCTCCTGATGATGCCATTGTGCTGATTGTTGTACCAAGTCATGCTTTTGCCGATATTATTTTGCGTATTAAACCGTTTTTAAAAACAAACATGCGCATTTTAAGTGCCACCAAAGGTTTGTCGGAAAAAGGCGATTTTCTTGATAAGATCAGTAAAACACATTGTGCACATGTGCCTTATGCCATGCTTTCAGGGCCAAGTTTTGCAAAAGAAGTGGCATGTGGTTTACCAACAGCGGTGACCATTGCAACACAGGATGAACTCTTTGGTGAAAAGTTATTACAAGCTTTTCACAGTGATATTTTTAGAGTGTATTTATCACAAGATCTGATTGGGGTGCAATTAGGTGGCGTTGTTAAAAATGTACTAGCCATTGCTGTAGGGATGTCTGATGGGCTTGGTTTTGGTGCCAATGCCAGAGCTGCGCTCATCACGCGCGGCTTTGCTGAATTATGCCGTTTAGGAAAAGCACTGAATGCACAATTGCCGACATTAATGGGCCTCTCTGGTATGGGTGATATAGTGCTTACCTGTACTGATAATCAATCAAGAAATCGTCGTTTTGGTTTAGCCTTAGGCGAAGGCCGCAACAGCGAGGATGCACAAAAAGCAATTGGACAAGTTGTGGAAGGCAAAACCAATGCCAAACAAGTTGTCGCCTTAGCCAACAAAATGAAAGTTGAGATGCCAATTTGTGAGCAGGTGAATGCGGTTTTGCATGAAAATAAATTGCCTCAGCAAGCCGTGAGCAATTTATTATCTCGCGAGCCTAAGCACGAAAGCGAATAATCTCTTTATCAGAAAAATCATCGTTTTAACATCAAAAATAAACTGCTGTGTACTTACACTACAATAAATTAATGACTAATTAATTTGTCGAAAAATACCCTACAGAGGCTGTCAAATATCTAACCAAAGTAGCACTTTGTCTGTTAGGCATTTCATTTTCCCCCAAGATCATTAAATTAATCAGTATCTATTTGATTTATCATGCTATTAAAAGGGTGGAATAATGCTGCAATTTAATGTTGATCTTAAAACCGATTTTATCAATCACTTAATTACCATTTTTAGCGGGCAATTTACCAAAGAACTTGGACAAGCAGAACCAGGAAACGTGCTTGCCATGACTCAAGCTTTTCAAGCAAAAATCAAATCTTTGTCTGAAGATAAAATGATTCCTGAAAAATATCAAACCTATTTCGCACATCTTCAAACCGCTGTAAATTTAGTTGAAGAAAATACGATATTCCTTGCTAATGAAGTTGAGCCCAAATTAGCAAAAGCAAGTGAAAAAACAAAGCAACTTGCTAAAAGTTTTATACTTGCAAAAGACCAATTGGCCAGATTAATTCCGGCATCAGTTAAATTTAATGAAGCTGCTTTTGATGCAACGCTGCGCAATTTAGTTCAAGCTATTGAGAACTTAAGAGCCGCTAAAAAAGCACTGATTGAAGCTTTTAAATTAGATGACCAAGGCCCAGGCAAGGGTCCTGAGCCAAGGATGAATTATAATCTTGTGGAAAATGACGATTTTCGGGCAAGAAAACGTGCACAAGAAATTGCAAGACA
>JBFXKR010000019.1:0-9515 GCA_050173595.1 Candidatus Berkiella sp. | reverse complement strand
TCACGCTGATTCAATCTGATCTTTTCACAGGTTTAGCTGGGAAAAAATACGATATCATTATTTCTAACCCACCCTATGTTAGCAAAGCTGAATATGATGCTTTACCACCTGAATATGCTAAAGAGCCAGAACAATCACTGCTTTGTGGTGATGATGGTTTAGATATTGTGAGAAGAATTTTAGCCAAAGCTGCTGATCACCTAAGCCCAACCGGTATTCTTGTTGTAGAGGTTGGTTTTAGCCAAGAAACTGTTGAAGCAGAGTTTCCAGGCGTGCCATTTACTTGGCTGCAATTTGAAAATGGTGGAGAAGGCGTATTTTTGCTCAATGCAGAGGAATTAAGAGAATTTGGTCATCTTCTAAAGTAGCATAGTGCTTTAGATATTATATCTTTGATCTAATGCTTCCATCACAATATTTATTGATGTAAGAACAGTGCGGGTAGTGAATGAGTAATACATTTGGAAAGTTGTTTTGTGTTACCACTTTTGGAGAAAGTCATGGACCCGCAATAGGCGCTGTTGTAGATGGTTGTCCTGCCAATATGGCGCTACAAGCTCAAGATATACAATATTTTCTTAATCGACGAAAACCAGCGCAATCTAAATACACAACCCAACGTCGTGAATCTGATACGGTTGAAATTGTCTCCGGCTTGTTTAATGGTTACACAACAGGGGCGCCGATCACACTGTTAATTCAAAATACAGATCAAAAGTCAAAGGATTATGAAAAATTAGAGCATGTCTTTCGACCTGGTCATGGTGATTTTAGCTATCAACAAAAATATGGCATTCGAGATCACCGCGGGGGCGGTCGTGCATCTGCTAGAGAAACGGCAGCCAGAGTAGCGGCAGGGGCAATTGCATGGAAGTTTTTAGAATCTCAAGGAATTAAAATTCAAGCCTACTTAGCCAGCATGGGTGATATTGTCATTGATGAAAATTTATTTTCTTGGGAAGCGGTGAATCAAAATCCATTTTTTTGCCCTGATTCAACAAAAATTTCATCGATGGAGAATTTAATTGAAACAATGCGTCGTGAAGGCGATTCGATTGGCGCGCGCGTCAATGTGCATGCTTTTGGTGTTCCTGCTGGTTTGGGTGAACCATTATATAATAAACTTGATGCCGATTTAGCAAGAGCAATGATGAGTATCAATGCCGTTAAAGGCGTAGAAATTGGCGATGGTTTTGATGTGGTTGGGCAAACAGGTTCCTATCATCGTGATGAGATAACACCATCAGGATTTTTAAGTAATCATAGTGGCGGTATTCTCGCGGGTATAGCCACTGGGCAAACAATTAAAGTGAGTATTGCTTTAAAGCCTGCTTCAAGCATTAGAATACCTGCTAAAAGTATAGATGATAAGGGTAATCCCGTTGAGGTGGTTACTACTGGAAGACATGATGTTTGCGTTGGTATTCGTGCAGTGCCGGTAGCGCAAGCAATGATGGCTTGTGTTTTAATGGATCATTGGTTAATTGTTTATGGCCAAAAGGATAAACAAAAATGAACACATTTATCAATATTTCAGTAGCGATTTTATGTTTATTTATCGTTTGGAGAATTTATAAAGTTCTCAAAGATAATCCTGAGTTGCTCACTAAAGAAAATGTAAACAAAAGTTTTACAACAATGGGTGTTTTAGCATTAATTTTAATTGGATTTGTTGCATTGTTGGTCATGATGCTCAAGCGTTAAGAAGGTTATTATTGTGAAAAAATATGATGTCGCTGTCCTGGGTGCTACAGGTACAGTTGGTCAATGTATGTTGGAAATTTTGAGCGAGCTTGAATTTCCTGTGAATCAGCTTTTTCCCTTAGCGAGTCATCGTTCTGCTGGTGAGACAGTGCTATTTAATGGGCTGCCTGTAAATGTTCAAGATGTTGAGCAGTTTGATTTTGCAAAAGCTCAAATAGCGCTATTTTCTGCTGGCGCAAAAGTTTCAGCAATTTATGCACCTATTGCTGCAGCAAAAGGTTGTGTTGTTATTGACAACACATCACATTTTCGTATGGATGATGCTGTCCCGCTGGTGATAAGTGAAGTGAATCCTCAAGACATTGCGCAATATAAAAATAAAAATATTATTGCTAATCCTAATTGTTCAACCATGCAGCTGCTTGTAGCTTTAAAACCAATTTATGATGCCGTTGGAATTACTCGTATTAATGTTGCAACCTATCAATCTGTTTCTGGCACGGGAAAAGCAGCAATCGAAGAATTGTCAAAACAAACGCAAGATCTTTTAAGTGGGCGTGATATTCAAAGTGAAGTTTATCCTATTCAAATTGCATTTAACGTAATTCCTCATATCGATATATTTGAAAGTAACGGTTATACCAAAGAAGAAATGAAAATAGTGAGGGAGACTAAAAAAATCTTAAACGATCCAGATATTTTAGTGAACCCAACGGCCGTACGCGTTCCTGTCTTTTATGGACATTCAGAAGCTGTTCATATTGAAACAAAAAGCAAAATCACAGCCAATCAAGCAAGAGAATTACTTGCAAAAGCACCAGGAATTGTGGTCAAAGACGAGCTTTTAGATAGGGGGTACCCAAGCCCTGTGCTCGACGCCAGTGGTACAAATGAGGTTTTTATTGGGCGAATAAGAGAAGATATTTCACATCCCTTGGGGCTTAATTTATGGGTTGTATCCGACAATATTCGCAAAGGCGCTGCTTTGAATAGTGTACAAATAGCTCAAATACTGGTAAGAGACTATTTATGACCTATAGTAATAATTGAGTCATTTCAGAAGCCTTACAAAGTTAGTTACTTACTTCTCTTAATTTAGGGATGATATACAGGGGAGCGGCAATGCACAAAGTGCAAAAACTTGTTTCGGCATGTTTGTCTTGTTTGCTCTTTGCTACGCCAACAACTTCTTTTGCATTAGGCATGGGTGAAATAAAGATCAAATCCCATTTGAATGAGCCGCTATTAGCTACGATTCCTTTGGAAGATGCAAAAGGGATTGAGTTGGGAGACATATTAACATCCCTGGCAGACACAAAAGATTATGCTAAAGCTGGATTAGAGCCTGCAAATTGGCTTTATCAGATTCAATTTACGGTAAAACAAGAAAAGCAGGGGATAGTTATCTTATTATCAACGCCCCAACCTATTCAAGATCCCTTTGCAGATTTGCTCATTCAAGTTGCATGGCCTTCTGGCAAGATTTTAAAAGAATTCACATTGTTGTTAGACCCACCTAAAATAGTCACAACACAATCTCAATCATCAATTGCTAAGACGCAGGCGTTGTTGGATACCTTTTCTGCAACAACGCAAGATCAGGCGCCAAGGCGGGTCGCCTCGACGGTAAAGCAGCATTTTCACCCAGTAATGACGGATGTAATCAATGAAGGACAACTTCATTTCGGTGGGCAATTTGGTCCCGTTGAAGGGCAAACTTTGTGGAGTATTGCTAAAAGATTAGTCAATGGTTCTCGTTTTTCTGTTCACCAAGCGGTGATGGCCATTGCTTATAAAAACCCAGATGCTTTTGCTCATGGTAACATAAATTACATTAAATCTGGCGCTATATTACTTTTGCCGACTCAAGGTGAAATAAGCAAATTTTCACCTAGCACTGCTCAACGTTTTGTTGAAGATCAGACTCAATTGGGCCAAAAAATGAACTTCTATGTTCAAAATACCGTTAAGCCTGAGAAACCACAAAAACACCAAGAACAATATGTTCAAAAGCAAAAACAGCAAAAGGCACTAAAATTAGTTGCTAATCTTGATAATGAAGAAGACATTGGCACGATATCTTCAACCCGATCACAAGCAACCCAACAACCTGCTGTTGCTTCAGGCGTTACTAGCAATACTTCTCAAAGGCTTACCATGGTTGAGGAGGCGCTTGATACTTTAAAGCGCTCTAATGAAGAAATTACACAAAAAAATACACAGCTTCAATCTCAAAACCAAGCATTAGCAGGAGAATTAGCTAAGAAACAGCAAGAGATTGAACTGCTAAAAATGTCTCATACAAGTAGCGTGCAGGCTAATAGTACTCATGCAGATACCTATGAGCACAATAATGCTCATATGAATGGTACACAGGTGAATACATCTTTGCATGATCTTAATGCTCAACCAATTGCAGAACAAATCCCAACAAAACCAAATACACCAAAGCCAGAGTATGCCATTGCTACTCAAGACCCACTATTGGCGGATACAAAGTCTCCTGTAATCGAAGAACAACCGAGAATAAAAGAAAAGAAACTAAACCAAACACAAGTAAAAGCCCGCAAAGCAAGTTTAAATACCCAAGAACCTGGGTTTGATGATGTTGCATCATCCGACGTGAAAAAATCGGATCTCATGAAAAGAAATTTCATGTTTATCGTTTTTATCTTTGCATTGACTTGCTCCATGCTGGGTTGGATTTGGTTTAGCCGTCATAGATTGATTGTTTTAGCTCAGTGGTTCAGCGATAAATTTAAGCGTGAAAAAACTGTCAAGTCAACAGAGCAACCTCATCTTGTTTCAGATGTTCCTCAGGAAGAAATTCAGGTAAATTTTGGTTTGCACTTTGATTTGGATAAAGCGCTGAATGCTGTTAGCGAACAGGAAAAGAAGTTTCTTAAACCTCTGGTAAAAGATAAATCCAAAGCTTCTCAAAATGATATTTCGGATAAAAAATCACTTGCCTCGTTAGAAGATGCCGAAATTTATATTGCTTATGAAAGATACCAACAAGCTGAGAAAATACTTCAAGAAATCCTAGCGCAAGACATAGCGCAAGATACAACCTATTGGGAAGCATTATTGAAGCTCTTAGAATTATATGTCCTTACTGAAAATTATACTCAATATGAAAAATGGGCATCAACAGTTCCTAGTGATCTCATTGAGATTGAACCTAAGATTTACTCCAAAATCAAATTGCTTGCAGATAAAGTTTCGGCTGATAAAGCGGTACATGTACCTCAAAAACCAGAATTATCACTTGATGACAACAGTGAGAATATATCTTTAGCAACGCATACTATTATGGATCTGCCTCATGCACCACAAGAAAACGTACCTGAAGTGGAAGAACACAATATCACAGCCTTGCCGACAAAGCTTGAATTAGCAAACGATGATGAAGAATTTTTTAATTCTCAGGTTTCTTTGGCAAGGACTTATCAAGACATGGGTGACTTGAATATGGCAAGAGAAGTGCTTGATAAATTACGGCCATCAGCTCAAGGTCAAGAGCAAATCGATCTAATAAATAGCCTACTGGATTCTTTAAAAAAATAATGCAGGGCTGTTAGAAAGAGTTTTGATAGCGTTTGTCACTTATCCTTGCAGGTATAACATGCAAATCTCATGTTGACCTATCACCATACTTGGTAATCAGTACATCATTCCTAGGTTCAATATCGAGAAAGCAATTGTTGTGATTTAATAATATTAAGTCAGCAAAGACTGGCGGCGTAACGAAAATTAATTGGGGTACAATAACAATAAATAATAATAAATGGAAATACGATAACAATAGGATAAAAATAATAAAATCAAAATAAAAAATGGCATGTCCTAGAAATAAATCTAGGACTTTTTCTTTTGCCTAGTTTGTTCATCAGCTCGACTCTGTGCTAAAAATATAGTTAGGCGCCTTAACTATATAGATGGTCCGAAGCAGGAGTTCCCACTAGTGATTTTTCCAGCAAATAAAACTTCCAAATCAAAATGTGTGGTGCCTACGATATTTTCGAGCGCTAATGTGGAGGCTCAAGTGTGTCACCCCTCGACACAAGCGAGCGTATTTGGACTTCACCATTCGCAGTTTGGATCATTGGCTACAATTGACGTGCTCAAAGCACTTAGCCCTATGTGTTTAGAAATCGATATTGCTCAAGAGCTATGTTCAATGACTAAAAACAGTGCTTTAGAGATAACGGTGCCTGTTCTTGGCATGACGGATTTGCTACAAAAATCTATTACAGGTGATACAAGGCATTTTGCTTGTCCAATAATGATAAATCATTTTTGCGCTAAGCAAACATCACAAGATAATTTTCCTAAGCCTGAGTTTGTTTTAGCGACAGATATGATGGGTAATCAGTATGAAATAGTTGTTAATCTTGATGGCACAGTCGAGCTGCCTACTCAAGGGACTGGCCTATTTACACTTATCTCATCGATTACTTTCATTTACTCATATCAACAGGTGATAGATGGGTTTGGGTTTGATTCCTGTGAAACTGATAACTCGCATAAATTACTTTTACTACCGCCTGAAAATAACTTAATTCCTTTTAGCGTGAGAACTTGCGTTACTCATATCAACGAGCGTCACCAAAGAATTGTTGATACAATACGCACTATAAATGTTCAGTATCCACAGTTGTCTAATAAACATTATCAGTCAAATATTGTGATACAAAGAGAAGAAAAACAGCGCAGTGACATGCTTAATGTGACTGTAGCGCTCACATTGTTGTTACCTTTAACAAAGCATTTACCTTTTATTGCAAAAGTTTCTTTAGATCCTTTAAAAGGTGTACAATATGGCACAAATTCTCAAGAAGATATTGCACGCTTACCGAGCGAAGCTCATGGCTGGATGCAGCATCCAGTTAATCATAACATTTTTACAAGGTATTATGGGCTAAGTGAAAGAACATTAGTAAGTTTAATCCGACATCTTTACAGTGAGTATGATTTTATTCAAGATTATCTAAAAGGAAAATTCAATTTTTTGAGTCAAAGTCAAGACTATAATAACTTCCTACTTTTACCAGAAGCTTTTGGTTATTGTTATGATATGATTGTACGTGATCTTGTTCATCAAAAAATCCCGGGCTCATTTTTGTTTGATAAAATACCAGAAGAACGTTTGTTAGCGCTTGACACAAGTCAGATACCTGTAGATTTTCATGACAGTGTTGTACTTTCTCAAATACAAGCGCAGTTGCAAGAGAATCGCTTTGATGCTCTTAAAAGTTTATTCATGACAGAAAATGATAGCGTTTACCCAAAACATATAGAAAGCTTTTCCATCTTTGCCACTGGATTAAGTGGTATATTGCCTCAAGCTGCAGTTGAAATCTCTCAAAGCCAGCCAAGTGTTAAAAAGGGTCGCAAAGATAAATCAAACCAAATGCAAACAAGGCAAGCTGCATGGACACCAATGTTGCATACACAACAGGTTGATGGCGAGCAATTTGAAGTAAAAAATCAAGTGCAAGTTCAGCCTTTTACAGTGGTTGAGATAGATCCTTCACATATACATTTAAGATGATTGCCGTAACTTAATTATCACGCAGTCGACGGACAATTGTATTTTTGCTAATATCTGGCTACGTTTAACCCTCATGCTACGCCATGCAAAAAATTGCCCTAGGTATCGAATACGACGGCTCTGCCTATTGTGGATGGCAGCGTCAGCAGCATAGCCCCTCTGTTCAAGAAAGGGTTGAAGCTGCCTTGATGCGTGTTGCCAATCATCCCGTTGACGTTTTCTGTGCAGGCAGAACTGATGCGAAAGTACACGCTAGCAATCAAGTCGTTCATTTTGAAAGTCCATCGATTCGTCCTGAACATGCCTGGGTGATGGGTGCCAATTCCCATCTACCAAAGGATATCAGGGTGCTTTGGTGCAGGCATGTCTCTTTAGAGTTTGATGCAAGAAAATCAGCTATATTTCGACGTTATTGTTATGTAATCAGTAATCGCAAGATTAGTCCCGGCATTATGAATAATGCAATGACCTGGGTTTTTGCTGATCTTTGCGTTGATAGTATGCATAAAGCAGCGCAATTTTTGGTGGGTAACCATGATTTTACTTCATTTAGAGGCTCTCAATGTCAAGCTAAAACAGCATTACGCACAGTGCATGCAATTAGCATTTCACGCAAAAATGATATGATTGTTTTAGATATAACAGCCAATGCCTTCTTACACCATATGGTGCGCAATATTGCAGGTTCTCTTATCGCTGTTGGGAAGAAGAAACACCCGCCACATTGGCTAAAAGCAGTCTTAGAGGCAAAGGATAGGCGGTTAGCGGGCATGATGGCCCCGCCTCATGGGCTATACCTTGTTGATGTTAGCTATCCAAATGATTTTATGTTGCCCAGGATGAACGCTTTGCCTTGGTTTTTAGACGCCAGCCAGCAAATCTAATTGATTAATTTAATAAACTAAGTTAGAGTTTGACAACGAAAAATTCCAAAGCCAGGCAGAGCATGCCACGCAAAGTTGATAATTCTCAAAAAATTGCACAAGGACTTGCCTATTTTCTGTTTTATATACCCAACGGGTTTATATTGCCTCTCTTATCAAAGGCAGATGCGACCTATGATCTTGTGCATCATCAGCAAGTTGCTTGCGCTTTTTGCTCCTATCATCGAAACGTTAAAAGAGATCTAAAAAGCAAACTTGCCTTAAAGACGAAAAAAATGCTTAAGTCCTGGCAAGATAATCTAGCGAGATTTTTCAAGAAAATTATTCAATTTCAATTAAGCATTATCAATGCCATGCTTCCAAAGAGGTGGATTGATATCTTAAGTAATAAATTACAGGAGCTACAAAAAAATTTAAATCCAAACTTTAAAAGGTTATCTCATTTCTTTGACAAGCACCAAAGTAAGATTATTTTTTATGGATTTCTTCCCATTGTCGCCCTATCAGGAGGCGTTTGGATTTATGGTTTGGGCATTATTCCTGAGATATATGCATTTTTAGTGGCCTCTTTTTGGGGAGGTAAAATTCTTAACCACACAGCTAATTTACTCGTTAATCAAAAAAATTCTAACGAGTTCAAAGCAATGGTTAAATTTGGAAAAATGATCACACTAAAGGAAGATGCGCCGTTTAGCAAAGCAACAAAACAAGATTTTATTTACTTGGCAAAAAGATTTTTTGTTGAGGTAACACTCATCAATCTTATCCAAAAATTTCCTCAGTTTATTGGTTACTGCTTTCAGGCTTTTTTTAGTTGGCTTGCCTTTTATGTCCTTGTTAAAACAGCAACGAATGAAGCGCCATCAATGATTCATAAGTATGAACAGCGCTTAAATGCTAATCGCCCTGAACCACTTTATTTTAGTCATCAACTTGATAACGCTTTATGGTTAATTTCTTATCAATCTTTTAGGGTTTGTGCATCAGAGCAGGCACACAGAAAATATCGTAGTTTGCATGAGCAAACACATCTTAAATCCGGAACACCTCAAGACAAAAGAAAGCTAAGTAGATAACAAGGTGTTTTTTTAATTAAATTAGTAACTTTGGTTTAATAAATTTAAATGAAAAAATAGAAGCAGGTATAATATGCCGGTTATTTTGCCTAGGAATACCTAAAAAATGAGTTGGTTTCAAAAATTATTCCCATCAAAAATTAGCTCAATAGCTAACAAGAAGAAGTCGATACCTGAAGGGCTATGGACAAAGTGTGCGTCCTGTACGGCTGTTTTGTTCAGAGCTGAGCTTGAACGCAATTTAGATGTTTGTCCTAAGTGCGATCATCACAACCGCCTTAGCGCAAGAGTCAGACT
>JBFXKR010000018.1:0-9552 GCA_050173595.1 Candidatus Berkiella sp. | reverse complement strand
AGCACTTTAAAGATGAATTATTTAAATATCTTTTGTTCTACAATAAGTTAAGGCCACATCAGGCTTTGAATGGCCAGACCCCCGAAAAATTTGGCCTTACGTGTCAACGAATTATGTAACCTTTACAATTGCGAGCTGTTAGCGAAGCAATCCAGATTTATCCAGAGTCTGGATTGCTTCCCCTTCGCTACGCTATGGGTCGCAATGACCAGTGACTTGTTTCGCAAATCAAGTTTAACAAAATAATAAGTTTGCAAATGAATATCAATATGTTAACCCCAAAGATAATTTATGGCACCGCTTGGAAAAAGGAACAAACGGCTGCGTTAGTCATTAAAGCCGTTAAAAATGGATTCAGAGCCATTGATACAGCTTGCCAACCAAAACATTATAATGAGCCCGGTGTAGGACAAGCCCTAAAAGAATTAGAAAAATCAGGCATTACAAGAGATAAGCTCTTTTTACAAACAAAGTTTACTGATGTTATAGGGCAAGATCCAAACAGCATTCCCTATGACTCGCGTGCTACTCTTACAGAACAAGTGCAACAATCATTTGCCATTTCTAAGCAAAATTTAAATACAGATTATATAGATTCTCTTGTTTTACACTCGCCATTGCAAACACAGGCGAAAACCATGGAAGCTTGGACGGCTATGGAGAAAATCTATCATGAAGGGGAAGTTAATCAATTAGGTATTAGTAACTGTTATGATTTAAACGAGCTAAAGCAACTATGTAAAGAGGCTGATATTAAACCAACCATAGTGCAAAATAGATTCTATCATGAAACCAATTTTGATAAAGAGTTGCGCGTTTTTTGTCATGAGAACAATATCATCTATCAAAGTTTTTGGACGCTTACGGCAAACCCTGCTTTGTTAAATAGCGAGGTTATCTCGCAAATTTCGGATGATATTAACAAAACAGTGGCCCAAGTATTATTTAGATACTTATCGCTTGTTGGGGTTGTGCCATTAACGGGGACAAAGGATGAAAAGCATATGCTTGAAGATTTAGCTATTTTTGATTTCACCTTAACACAAAACGACTTAAACAAAATTAGCAATTTATTATAATATCATACTGCTATCTGCAGCTAAATAACCTATTTTTTGTCAAAGAGAATAGGTGAGCTAGGTCTGCCGAGTGGTTCTTGTTCACAGATATTAGGTGAGCCTGGTCTTAGAATAGTCATTAATTCCATTGTGGTATCATCTAATGGGTGACTGTCATCAGCATCAGTAGTAAGAAGATTTGCCGCAGGTGAGGTTGGTCTTATAGGTTGTACGGATCTCGCTGATGAGCAGAGTGTTGGCTCAACGAATCTTAAGACTGCACGTTGTTCAAGCGGTTCATCGGCAGTTGTATCTTCTTGATTGTCTTTTGAGCAGGTTTCAAGTTGGAGTGATTCAAGCTTTGCTATTAAAACCTGCATACTTGTCATTAAATCTTCTTTAGTTGTAATACGATGTTTATCTAGTAATTGGTGCAAACGTAAAGCTGTTGGATCAGCAACTGCCCAATGATAAACACATTTTGCAGCTTTATTTTTAGGAGGATTTGTTTGAGTAAGATTCTCCATTAAACCAGGGTAAACAGATTCAATCGTTTCCTGGATATGCATCAATAACCCATTATTTTGTGTCTTTTGTACAGTTAAATAGAGCTCACGAAGCTGAGCGTAAGTACTAGCATTGATCAGCGAGTTTGAACCATATTCTTGTTGAGAGCCAATGAATTCATCAAACATTTCCTTTGCATTTTCAAAACTATTTAGCACAGCGAAATGCACTGCCAGCCCTAAAGCAGCATAGGGACAACCTAAATATCTTGATTCTTCTAAATGAGCCTCAAATAATTGAGTATGTACAATATGTTGATCCTCAAACTCTTTTTGTTTTGTTTGATGGTATTTTTTAAGGTTAGCCTTTGCCAAGATGGCTTGTTCATAGGCTTTGTCATACCAAAACATTGGCAGGTGTGTCATGCAGAGTTGGAGCAATGTTTCGTTTTCATTGTAAAACCAAAAATCATTCCATTGTTCTTGCGTTTCTTTATCAGTTGCTAATGAATAAATTTCACAAAGCTTAGCAAGATAGGAAGGTTCTTCTTCAAAAAAGTCGTTGACACGTTTCATAGTGCCAGCTTTTTTGCATTTTCTCATGGCTCTTGCAAGGGGCGTGAAAAATGCTTTCATTAATTCAACTTTTTCTTCTGTAGATTTTGCAGAACCTGCTTTTGCATTAACTGTGTGAACAGCTAACAATAAGGCGCCAGGAATGTTGAGTTTGCCGCTAAGTCGGTCGCTTATGAGTGTAAGCACGCTATGATCTTTGGCAACTTGGAGTTGGAGTCCACTTTGTGGGGTTTGAGCCTCAAACAAAGTGGGTTTGTCGCCACTCATTAGGTAGCCTAAGCACGCTTTTGCTCTCTCACGCTTTTGTGGGTCTTCATCTTCTAAACCTGAAAATAACGTTCTTAAAACTGTTAATTTCTGTTCTTTTTTAATATTTTTGGTTTGGAAAATGTATTGATAAATTTGAAAATGATCAAGTGAATACAATAAGTCGTTTTTATTTTCAAGTATACATTCAGTCAGTTTTTGACTATAACCAATTAACCTAAAGACTTCGCTTCTCTTTATCCTTGATAATATCGGTCTACCATCTTCACTGGTTGCTGTGCCGATAGCAATATTGACGATTCTTTGCTCAAGTCTGGCACTTACCTCGTTTAAATTCTTAGGCCCATTCCTTTGAGGCATCGATCTCAGTGCAAGTGTTAGTCTATGGATATAGTCGAGTGAAAAACGATAAGTGCAATCATTGTCGATGGCATCTAAAAATCTTGGGTTACTTATAATCATGAAAATCATTTTTTGATATAGCTCAGTCTTTTCATAATCAGGATGATGCGAGCTAAGATGACTATTAGAAACGGCAATAAGCTTTGATACCAAGTTGGCATAAGTGAAGATATCAATCTCTGGCCCTAAAAAAAGATTTTTCAAAAAAGATAAAAATAATTGCGGTTGAAGTTTCTCTAAAGGGATTGGTTTTAAATTTAACTGTGAAAAAACAACCTGGAATATTTCATTGGCTTGGGTTTTATCAGTGCAATAGATGATACTTGTGTTTGCAGCTTTAATATCACCTGATGCAAGTTTTTCACGAATTTTAATTGCTGTGTTTTTCTTTTTATCTGTTCTTGCTGGACTTGAACCTAACGACATTTGCGCCACCAAACTTATAATAACTTAATTGGATTAAGATGGCCAAAAGAGGGCGTCCTTGTCGCGACATCTGCTACATGATTTCATTAGCGATATCTTGGCACTATGCTATCTAAGATAGTGTATTATCGCTAATAATTAAAAAATAACAAGTACCTAGATGTAATTACAGATAAATGGTGCACTATAGAAGATGAAAAAGGGCCTCCTATGGAGCCAATCTTTAGCTCCTAAAAAAATAATACTTAATCCATGCTGTTTATGAGTTTGCAACTTTATGATATACCGCCGGTAATTCTCCTACGGCAATGGTAAATTGTAGATTAAGATTTTTTGAAGATAAAATAAATGCTGCTTGCAGTTTTTCCATGATTTTAGTTGCAACAGCATCTAGCAACGCTTGGCTTCTGCCTTTTAAAACGCGAATGTCGGCATGAACAAAGGCATTTTGGGGTGGATTATCAGCAATGACATACTCCTGATGGCGTATAACCCGGCTTTTGCAGCCAGCGATTTGGGTTGGAAGCATATCAGCTAATAGCGTATTAATCTCAACAAGCAAAGAAGATAAATTGGTTTCAACTACATTGGCGCTTAATTCGAGTGTAACGTGCGGCATATTGACCTCCTAATCCTTTAAAAGGTCAATATATACTGTGAATCATATTCAGGCAATCATATCGTCACATATGAGCGCTTTCATCTATTGTTTTCTCGTTATCGTTAGCATCCTTGTATATTGGCTACTTTGAGCAGTCTCTAGATCACAAAAAGCCACTTCTCTTAAGCTTTTATCCTCATCTAGTCGCTTATAATTAACAGTTGACATGCCGTAGTTTATGCCAGGTTTGTTAAGCCTACCGGTTAATTCTCTCGCTCTCAATTTACTGATATGCTGAGTGAATGTTAATGGGATTTGATGAAATTCAGGAATAATGCCATTTGGGTAAGTTTGTCTGTCAATGACGCCATTTTTACCAAGTAGCGCTTCATAGGTTGTCTTTTTTCCATCACGACATAAATATACGGGCCTTGTGCTGATATTTAATAAGCTTAAGTGAAAAGATCGTAAAATGGGTTTATTATCCTCTGTGCGACGGTTAATTTCCTGATCTAAAAAAGGTATATTTTCGCGTCGTTCAAAACAGCTATTGATAATACGCATTTGCTGCTCACAATTTGGAAGATGTTCATCTTCTTTCTCATGATAAAATCCAAAAGCGCGCATAACAGCTGAATAATTATAGGGTGCTAAAACAGCAATCTCTGTGATATGTTGACATATAGCAATGTCAACTAATGTGGTTAAGTAGGGTAATATTTCTATGGGTTGCACATGTTCACAGATTTCCACAAAGCTTGCTCTAAGCACGACAGGCACTAATAAAACTTGTCCCGCTGGATTTTTTTTGTATGCATTATTTAGTAAAGTTGTTGGGCAATCTTGTGACCAATTATCACTGGTTTGTGTAAGTTCCGTATCTGCACCATAAGTTCTACCGGCATAAAGAACCATGGTGGCATGTAAGTTATGTAAACCATGACCTAATTTAACACGTATTCTTCCTGAAAATGGGTATTGCGCAGGCGAAAACCAAGTGTCACGATAGGTTTCAAAGTGCGCTTGTACCTGAAGTACAAAGCCTGCAAAATTAACGCTCCCAACCTGAAATTTTTTAGGAACAGTGCGGGTTGTTGGCGCAAAATCAATATTAAAGCGACCAACATTAATTGCCATTCCCTGTTCTTGTACACCTAACGTATTTACCCTTTGATCATGAATGTTGCTAATAAAGCGCTTTGATAACTTGAGTATATCATCCAGATCTTTGCTAAGTATTTCTTGGCTAAGAGAAAACTGTGTGGACCAATACTTTTTATGGGGATTTTCGGCATCGGTCATTAACTGATTTAATTGTTGTAACTTTGAAAATAGCTGATGACAAAGCTGTTGGAATCCTTGCAAATTCATTGCTGCATCATAATAATTTAACAAATTGTCTTTGGGTGCGCTGTTTAATTGGGATAAGCGTTTCTCAAGGTAGACTAATAATTGGCTGCAATGCCAGATTAAGATCATCTTTTCCTGAGCAAAGGCATTATTTCGCTCATCTTTAAATGCTTCAGGTTGCTCTAATGACAGCCGGTTAAACAAGGCGATAAATTCACCAGGCGTTATTTCTCGGGTGGATACGACTATTTTGCCATCTTTTAAGACTGATAATGAATTATTGCTTTCTTTATATGGGGTGAATTTTGTTAATGAATTGCAATTATCTAGAAGGGTTTGGGTATCGACATTATTTGCAAAAGACAACATAACTTCTCTGGCGCCTTTAATTAAAAAAGACAGCATGATAACAAAGTAAAATGCTATTTTAAAGCGAGAGACAAGAAATACTGACACAGTCGCACCATGTTGGGCAGCTAAATATTATATAAACTTACTAATATTAAAGTTAAAACCGCATGTATTCCCAGTGCTGTCTAGTGCTTAGCAAACGATAATGTTTTATAGGTATATCAATGAGGGGCTAAGATCATGAATCAGGGTAATTGCCAGCATATGGGTTGTTGTAAAAGGTTAGGTGTTTGCGCGCTTGGTATGGCCATCGGCGTTGCTTGGGCGCTTGGCGTGTTATTTTTAGGCATTTTGGTTTACAAATTTGGCTATGGTAAAGCATTTCTTGATGTTTTAGCGTCTATTTATGTGGGATATGCGCCTACACCCAAAGGGATTGTGATTGGGACAGCTTTTGCGCTCGCTGATGGTTTTATCTGTGGGATATTAATTGCCTGGATTTATAATCTGTGCAATAAAATATGTTGCTGCTGCACCAAGGCCTGCAAAAAGGATAAATCACCTACAGAATAGTCGCTAAGCCATGTGGCAACTCCCATCCATTGCAACAATAAATAATGTCATTATTTTAATTGTTGCCTTTCTCTTTATTAGGATTTTATTTTCTAAGCGCATTCGTCAATCCAGACTATGGCACGCCACAGTCACACCGCTTGCCTCTATCATTGGTAGTGGATTTTTAGTGAGTGCACCTTTGTTAATGTTGGTTGCTGGAAAATATGCAGTATTAATAATGCTATTGATTGTGACAATCGCCTATTTTTTAGGCAGTAGTATACGACTTAATATATTATACTCAGAGCCTTCACATGATAATCCAAATACTTCTCCTTGGTTAATCCGTGCTCGTTGGTTATCAGGCCCAGTTTTGGGTATAGCTTATGTGATATCCGTTGCTTTTTACTTAAAGTTGCTAAGTGCTTTTTTGCTGGAAGCGATTGGTTATAAAACACCATTTTATGTCAACATGGTCACGACAGCATTAATGCTATTGATAGCCTTGGTTGGTAAATTTCGTGGTTTATCTCGATTAGAATTGTTTGAGATCTGCTGTGTTAATACCAAGCTTGCCATTATTTTTGCAATGATGTTAGGTTTCGCCATATATGATTCTCAACTTGTTTTAAACCAAGGATTAGAAATATTTCATAGGCCGCATGAATCTTTGTGGATTGGTATCAGAAAAGTTTTAGGGCTGGTTATTATTGTTCAAGGATTTGAAACTTCTCGTTACTTGGGTGTGGAATATGATCCCACAACAAGAGTGCGTTCGATGAAACTCGCGCAAATAATTTCAAGCATTATCTATGTATTGTTTATTTTGCTGGCGATGCCAGTGATTGGGAATGTAGATAGAGTACAAGAAACACTGATAATCACCATTTCAGCCAAGGTGGCAATGAGCCTTCCTATTTTAATATTAATCGCAGCCATGATGAGTCAATTTAGTGCAGCCATAGCCGATACGATTGGTGGGGCAGGGTTGCTTATTGAAGAATTTTTTAAAAAACTAAGTATCAATAATGCGTATGTTATTACACTGTTTTTCTCTTGTGTTTTGACATGGGTTACCAATATTTTTGAAGTGATTGCTATTGCCTCTAGGGCTTTTGCATTATATTATTTCATCGAAATTTTCATCTCGCTGATTACAATTTGGCAGGTAAAAGAAATCAAGCACAAAGTCATAAAATCTGTATGTTATTTTGGGTTATTAATACTCATGGGAATGGTTGTCTTGTTCGGGATCTCGGCTGAATAATCTTGTATATAAAGCGCAGTGTATTAGATGACAAACTAAATAATTAACCTCTATCGTTTCAATTTATAAAAAACTTTAAATCAATGATATTAATTTGCCCACTTTGCAAAAGCCAATTCACAAAACATGAAAAACATTATGCATGTGTAAATAATCATTGCTTTGATATATCAAAGCAGGGCTATGTGAATTTACTGTTATGTGATCAAAAGAAAACGCTAAACCCTGGTGATAATAAAGAAATGGTTAACAGCCGCCTTGGTTTTTTAAACCAAGATCATTATTTAGCAATTTCAGATAAATTAAACGCAGTTATTGTAGATAATCTTAATAATGATAATCAACTTGTGCGTATTGCTGATCTTGGATGTGGTGTTGGATATTATCTTAAAAAACTAAAGATGGCACTTGATGCTTTTGAAGGCAAAAAATTTGAATATTATGGTTTTGATATATCAAAAGATGCTATCGCAAAAGCCGCTAAAACATCCAACGTATCTTGGGTGGTTAGCAGCACAAAAAATTTACCAATTGCAAATGGTTCAATTGATATTATTCTTTGCATATTTGCCCCATTTTATTTGGATGAAATGCAACGCATATTAAATCCAAATGGTAGAATTTATATTGTCACACCGGGTAATAACCATCTGGTTGAATTAAAAGAGTTGCTTTATGAGGAAATAAATATCTCAAAAGGCGAGAACATCCTAGAAAAGACACAAGAATACTTAGCATTAGATAACTGCGAAAATGTAACTTACAGTCTAATGTTGAATTCAACTGAGGATATCCTGAATTTATTTAAAATGACGCCATTTTACTGGAAAATGTCAGCGCAAAAGCAAGCAGCTTTATCCAGCATTAATCAATTATGTGTGACAATTGACATGAAGCTGTGGTCTTTTGTACTTAAATAATTTAATCATTATATCATTCAAACAAAGATACTGAATAAAAGCTCAACTTTATTTTTTTTTAGAAACTTTTGAACTTTAAACTAAACAAGATTGTCTCAAAAAGGTTCTATTTTTTGAACCTAATAATATGCTGTGGAGGCAATCATGTTGAAGAAATATATAGCGCTGGGGGTGATTTCAAGTATTTCGTTGTTAGGGCTTACGCCTAGTGCCAATGCCCGATATGGCTATGATACTCCCTATGAAACACGCTATGAACAACGTTATTTTAACAACCAAACAAGATATCACCATCATAAAGCTAATTATCACAAAGCTAAAAATGTCTATGTGAATCGTCATGAATCTAGGAACCCTCCATTTCCTGCCACAAGTTCAAGTGGCAACATTGTTAAGGTCGATTTGGGTAAACTTGCTTGGGGTGCTTATGATAGCCAAGGCAATTTGGTCAAATGGGGACGCGCTTCTGGCGGTAAAAAATACTGCCCTGATATTGGTCGAGGATGCAGAACGGTCACTGGCACATTTACTATTTTTAATAAAAAGGGGCCAGGGTGTAAATCAAGCCGATTCCCTGTAGGTAAAGGTGGTGCACCAATGCCTTATTGCATGCATTTTAAAGGTGGTTATGCAATGCATGGTGGTAATGTACCCAATTACAATGCTAGCCATGGCTGTGTGAGGTTACCTTACGCAGATGCACAATGGTTAAACCAAAATTTTGTGAGAGTTGGTAGCACGCGCGTAAATATAAAATACTAACAATCCTTTAAACAAAGGACACTGATATTTACCTTTTCATCATTTAATGATGAAATGGGTAAGTTAGGTGTCCTTTGTATTTTATGGCTATTAAAATAACTAATAAATGCTGATGTCATATTTTTCATGGCAACACTACTGAAGTTAGCTTAACAGGGATGGATTGAAAATGCTTAAAAACATGTGCAAAAGAAATATTAGATTAGCCAGTGTGTTTGCATTTTACTTTTTAAGCATCGCTTCTTTTGCCTATGAGCCCAATGCATTGCCTTATCAATGGACGCCTTTAAACAAAACTATCAATGAGCGTCTAAATCAAAGCGAGACAATCGCCAAATTAACGCCAGATCAAGTAGATCCCCTCGTTGCTTATCTAAAGGCCATGAGCGCTAGAGAGCTTGCACCTTTACAAAAACTCCAAAAAATCTTGCCCAAAACGACCTTGGCATTACTATTTAGTATTCAATTAAATAAACTTGAGAAAGAGGAGGCTCAAAAAATTGCAATTTAT
>JBFXKR010000017.1:0-9556 GCA_050173595.1 Candidatus Berkiella sp. | reverse complement strand
ATTACCTGACGATGTGCTAACCAGGATTCAAACCAATTTGCTAAAGCTTCTTTTGAGTCAAAAGGAACGGGAGTCTTGTTCTCATTAAAAAATACAATTTCAAAGCCAGTGTTTTTAAGTAACTGCTGGTACTTTTCTTGGCTAACACCATAATAAGGTGGCGGCCTAAAGGATTCAAAATAAGGATGCCAACTTGGAGTCTCTATCAACTTTGAGAGTGCAGCACTCACAGGCTCAACTTTTCTACTTGGAATCATCACAACCAGCAAACTGCCATTTTTAGCCAAATGCTTATAAATATTTGCTAAAGCCACTTTTTGGTTGATAACCCAATGCAAAGCGCTAAACGAAACAATCAGATCAAATTTATGAGGATATGAAAAATCGAGCACATTTCTCTTTTCAAAGGATAAATTTTTAAGATCGTGATACTTTTCGTTGGCAAATGTTACCATTTTCTGCGCACTATCAATACCAATCACTTTACCTTGTGGCACTTGCTTTGCAAGTAGCGCTGTAATATTCCCAGGGCCACAACCAATATCTAAAATAGTTTCATTTCCCTTAAGGGAATAATTTTTTAATATATTCAGTGCCAAATTAAATTGCGGGGCAGCTTTATCAAGGTAAAGTGAAGGATCCCAAAAGTCGGTATTTCTATGCAATTTTTCTGGCATGATCATTTTTCGCTTTCACAGCTACTCTGTATGCTCAATCAGTACTTAAAATAATATTCTATATTAAAGAATAGCTGAAATTACACCGGTGCAGGTTCTTTGGATAATAGCACGCATATAGTTTATGATTTTGAATATATATAGTAAGCATATGCGAAATCCAAATGAGTTTTACCAAAGTAACCCTAACCCCTGAAATCCTTCAAAAAACGTTGTATACATTTCAAGGCGAGGCTTTGGACACCCAAAGGATAACCTCCTTTCATAAGTTTTCGTTTTACGTTTTTGCAAATCCTGCGTACATTTCAGATCCACGCATACAATTTACCGCGCAACTTGATATTACCGCCTTGTACCAAAACTATCTGGAAAAATATAAAGTAAGTGAAAAAATCACCTTTGCCACCTTTGTAAAATGGCTGGCAATTAAAACAATGAACAATACACCTTTTTTGTGGCGACAAATAAATGGTTTATGGTACCAATTTAACAATTTACCATTAGAAGTTACCATGCGCACTAAAAAGCGCAGAGAATTGGAATTATATGTACTTGAAAATGTCAGTAACGCCACATGGGAACAATTTTGCCAATATCATGAAGATTATAAAAATGGAAAATATCCTGATTTACTTTCAGCCGTTACTGATTTACCCATTCATTGGACTGCTTATCAAATTTTAAATGTGCATCTTCCTAAAATGACAAGTTACAACACCACAGAGCGTGTTTATTATGCACATCAGCCATGGATTGTATTTAGCGATCGCTACGAGCAAAATGGCAAATTATACTTGCCTTTTTACATGAACTATTCTCATGCAACGCTCACTCCCGAAGATGTAGAGGACTTTATCAAAAATTTCTTAGCTAACGGTATATTGGCTCCCGACCAAGTCATAGAGAAAACCAAGCAACTCAGCGGCACAAGAGCACTTGAAGCGCCTAAAGAAGAAAAACCTACTAAACCCCAAGAACCCAGCCCAGATGATCTGCCGTTCTAAATGATGAATAACTTAAAGCCAAGCACACTTGAACATCATTTAAAAAAATCTATTCCTATTTTAATGCAAAAAAATAATATCCCAGGATTAGCCTTGGCAATGTTTAAGCAGGATGATATTTTTTTACATCTTGAATTTGGTGTGAAAAATAGTAAAACCAACGATAAAGTTGTGGCAAATACTGTATTTGAAGGTGCTTCATTAACCAAACCACTGATAGCCTATGGGGCATTGACTTTATGCCATGATGGCAAACTATCCTTAGATAAACCTTTAAAAGAATATCTCAAAGCGCCTTATAGAGACGATCCACCTTTTTTAGAGCAAGTAACATTGCGCCAAGTGCTTTTTCATACCAGCGGATTTCCCTATTTTATGTTAGGTGTGAATGAAAGATTGCATTTTGATTTTCATCCTGGCAGTCAATATGGCTACTCCAGCGCTAGTTTCAACTATTTAGCATTTGTGATGGAACAAATTATCGGTGAGGATATCCATGATTATCTTAAGCGTACGATTTTGGTTCCTTTTGATATGAAAGACACAAGTTTTGTTTGGGAAAATCGTTATGAAAGCCAAGCCGCAACACCGCATAATCGAAAAGGTGAGCCAGTTGCAAAATGGAAACCAACAAAAGTAATTGGTGGTTGTAGCATTCATACCACTGCCATTGATTTTGCTAAATTTATGATGGCTATCTTGAAGCAGGCAAAAAACAAAACACCTGATGCTATTGATATGTTAGGGCAAAAAAACCCTGTGTCTAAAAATATTTTGACATCTTTAGGTTGGGCAATAGAAGAATGTCCTCATGATGTGGGCTTTTATCACGTGGGTAACAATGTGACATTTAAAGCCATTAGTTTTGCCTACCAAGAACAAGAACTTGGTGTCGTTGTGTTAACCAATAGTATTAATAGCTTTCATATTTTTGAAACCATCTTGGAGCTAACGGTTGGTGGCAAGCACAAAGCGCTTGCTGATTTTGAAGAATTTAATCAAGAGGATCAAAAAATTAACTTCCAAGGAGAAGCCTACTTATATAAATGGTGGGAACCTTATGGGATTTAAAGTTATTTTCCAAAGCGCTTAATGAGCTTGTCAGCCTCCCTTACACCTGAGAAATATGCGCCATGCACAGTGCCAGGATATTCTTTAATGGTTGCTTCCCCTGCAAAATAAAGCTTATTATCTACGCATTGCGCTAAGGTATCATAATCTTTGCCACTTGCGCCCACGGGTATGTAAGAATAAGATCCATAAGTGTAAGGATCTTGCCCCCAACGCATGATAATGTAACTTGTGGGATCTGCTATGTTTTTGCCATATAAATGGCGCAACGTTTCCATGGCTTTATCAACAACAGCAGCATCTTCTAATAGCTCTATCTTAGCAGCGAGCTCTCCTGCCACCGCACCCACTAATATAGGCTGTTGGGTGTAACAATAATAATTGTTAAACCACGAAATAGTGCGGTATTCCTTGGCTAACCAGGCTAATATATGCGCCTCTTTAGGCCAAAATACTGTTTCAAACTTTAAGGCAATTCTATTTAGAACCCCCATGTCTAATTTATCAATCGCTTGTGTTTTTGCGAGCGGTAAAGGCGGCATAAATTGAATATGTTGTCTTTTCAACACGCCCAATGGCACCGTGATGATAATAGCATCTGCTTCATAAGTTTTATCTTGGGTTTTAATGATTACTTTGTCTTGGTGGTAATCGATTGCACTTACCTGAGCGTTTAATTCAATGTGAAGATCTTTTGCTAACAAATCGATAATGGCCTGGTATCCACCAACAACAAAAGGATAATAACCGCTTAATTCCAACTCATCATCATTCCAGTGACTTGCCGATAACGCCTTAGCGCCACTACCTGAATACAGTGTTAAAATGTAGTGTCTTAAGGCATAAACATCTTCAGTAAGATCAGGATAATGTTCAAGCTCTCGCTGATGTGCCATGGCATCCCATAAAGACATGTCATGGTTTTGCAAACGTGCATAGTTCCCTGCCTGCACAACGAGCTTTGCAAATTGCTCGAACACTTTTTGAAATTCTAAATTAGAAAGCTGTTTTTGATGAAGCCCAAAATCTTTCGCAAAAATATCTGCAATCAAAAGCTTTACACCGAGTTGTTGCGCAATATCTGCAAGTGGGTTATTTTCTGTACCGTGGAACATAAAGGCACCACGATCAAAAGGGATCCCAAGTGTGTTATCGGTAGACGTTCTACCACCATAGCGACTATTTGCTTCTAACAGTGTCACATCAAAGCCCTGGGCTTTGAGTTTTTGTGCAGCACTTAATCCTGCTATGCCTGCACCGATAATGATGATAGTTGGTGTCATTTGCATCCTTAGCGTTTTACAAAATAATACCATAGCTATACTTTAAGACACATATAGCCAATAAAAGTTCAGAAACAAGGTATAGTTAGCTATAATAATAAGAGCATTTAGGATAAGCTGATAATATGAAACAAAATAACGCTAAGGCGACCTTGTTGATGACCGTCATCATGATGGATCTCTTAGCAGGTATGGAATTTGATCTCTTCGTACCCAGTTTCCCTGAGCTATTATCCCATTTTGACTTAACACCATTTTGGGTTGAAGCATCTCTTTCAGTGAACTTTTTTGGTTACTGCCTAAGCTTATTTTTTGTAGGGGCTCTAGCTGATCGCTTCGGACGTAAACCAATCATCGTCCTTGGCCTTATTACTTTTATTTTAGGTAGCATTTTATGTTTGTGGTCGCCCTTTTATGGTGTTTTACTCACAGGTCGCTTTTTACAAGGCATTGGGATCGCCTCTCCTTCTATCTTAAGCTTTTTGATCATTGCTGATACTTACCCCTTAAAACAACAGCAATTTTATATCGCGATGCTAAATGGCTTGAAAAATGCCTCTGTGGCAGCGGCTCCTGTGCTTGGCAGTTACATTACCCTGTATTTTCATTGGCATGGGAATTTTATGACTTTGTTGATACTTGGATTAATTACCTTCTTACTCACACTCATCTTTGTACCCAATTATCAATTACCCGAGCAAAAGCAACAGCTCTCATTTGCTGGCTATGCGCCACTCTTTCAATCAAAACCCATGATGTTACTCATGATATCCGTTGTCTTTTTATTTGTTCCTTATTGGGTTTTTGTTGGCATGTCTCCTTTGCTTTATATTGAAGACTTAAGCGTTAGCCTTTCTCATTTTGGGTTTTATCAAGGCGCCTTGGCGCTCTCTTTTGCATTAGGCAGTATTATTTATGGATTGGTCATTCACAAATTTGATCAGAAAAAAATGCTGCTTGCCTCTAATGGGCTTTTTATTGCCAGTTTAGGATTTGTCGGCTATCTTGGTTTTGTGAATAGCCATAATCCACTATTGATTACACTTGCCATTTTACTGTTTGTCATTGGCCAAATAGTGCCATCAACACTTATTTATCCCTTGTGTCTTAACTATATGCCACAAATGAAAGGAAGAGTCTCAGGACTTGTGGGTGGCACAAGTTTAATTCTTCAAGCAATTGGTTTACAGATTGCTGGTTTTGTTTATATGGGAAATTTTCAACATCTGAGCATCATTATCGGGATTTCTATTTTATTGTTAACGCTCACCATGTTTAAAGTGCTTAAGAATAATGAAATCATGAAGTATACAGAATCCTCACTATAAGAGAGATGATGCCTTTGATTGCATCAGCTCTCTTATGTTAAACAACCTTAAGCTTTTTTCTTGCACATCCCTTTTTCATCCCATTGTTCACTGCCAACACAATGGTGGCAATAAAACAAACCTTCTGGATCATACTTTTGTTTGATGTCATAGAGCTTGCTATAGTTTGTTCCCCAAAATTCGTTTTGCCAATCTTTTTGAAAATAATCGGCTTCATTGGCATAAGAACCTGCATTGGGAGAAATAGCTTTAATAATCTCATAGGCTTCACGATAGGGCTTTATAGATTTTTCTATCTCTTTAGCGTCAAGCTCACCGTTAATGCCAGGGAAAATATCGCTGTTACCTTTATTGAGGATCACTAAACCAACCGCATCATGTGCTGATGGATTGATAGAGGTTCCCTTGGAGCGCTCTTGAGCATCTTTGGGTGCACCTGCTAAACCTTTATTAAGATGCAAACTCACCACACATAAACGTGAGGCCTTAAATAAAGCATCTGTCAGCACATCTTGTTTTTGTGGTGTAAATAGAGTTTGTGGCAACCATCTTGATAAATACGTATACCAATATCTTGAAACTTCCGATGTGTTTGGCGTCCACCAGTATTGGCCTTTAGGCGCATCGGCTCTTGAATCTTTGGTAACATACTCAGGATGATTTTTTTCCCAATAACCATAATCCCACATGCTTTGGGCAGGAATGGTAAAGATATCTTGCTCAAAAGTGATATTGTTTTGCGACTGTTTTAGCCATTGCCATAGTGGCTCAAATATCTTATCAACTTGCTCTTTACTTAAGTCTTGGAAAAATAAAAAGAGCTCAATGGAGTTATCTTTTTTGAAAGCAATTTGTTCACCCCAATGCTCATTCACAAGATTGTCATTCACAAAACCAATAAAGTGTTTAATCAATTTCTTATATTCTGGATCTGATTTTGCCTTGATTTTTCCTTTGAGCACACCAAAATTAGAGGGCAAGTCAAAGGTTTGTAAGGTCATTTGTGTGACGACACCAAAAGTTGAGCCACCGCCGCCTCGCACAGCCCAAAACAAATCTTGGTTTTGACACTCATTGGCAATCAGCGTTTTGCCATCTGCTGTAACAATTTCAACTTCAAGAATATTGCTGGCACCCATGCCAAACTTTTTAGAGGTTTGACCAAAGCCACCGCCTTGGGTAAAGCCGCCTGCAACACCAACTGAGGTACAGCCCCCACCTTGCATATACCTTTTATTTTTGGTTGTTACTTCAGTGTAGGCATCTATCCAGCGTGTTCCTGCTTGCACAGTAATAGCAGGTTTAGCTTGATGTGATTTGGGGCAATTCGTTGGCATAAAACTATCGTGCATTGTCATTTTACGCATAGGATGCGTCCAAATAAGCAATGAGTCTGGCGCCATGTTTCGGCTTAAATAATCATGACCTGCCCCTTTTATTGCTATACGTATGTTGTGCTTTCTTGCAAAATTGACAGCAGCAACAATATCTTGCGTCGTTTGGGCCTCAACGGCATATTCACTGATTTGCGGATCCCAAGCTTTAAACCAACCTTGGCTTTGAAACTCTCCTGGCCTTGCTTGCAAGTAAAAGGGATTATGCATGTCTTTTAATATATTTTGGCAATCTGCATTTTGTGAAGTCTTTCTACATGAGGCAAGCACTGATGTTGGTTTAACCAGTTTACCCGTTAATTGTGCTCTCAATTCATGCCATTCTTTTTCACTTGGCCAGCATTTTTGAGGCGTCTGACAGCGACAATTTTTTGAAGAATCATCCGCTAATACATTTTGCACAAGTAGCCCAAAAGTGAAAAGCAGAGAAACAAAGGTAAAGGTAGCGCGTTTCATTTGAGATCCCTTCAAACAAAAAGAATACCATACCCACGAATTAGGCTGTTAATCAACTAAGAAAACCCGGTTAATCCTTAAAAAACACATTTATGTTTTTTAGCTTGCAAACTGGTTTGGAATCATAAAAAGCAAAACCAATGGCAGCGAACGCTACCATTGGTTGAAAATGACTAAGATTTAAAAGTCTCTGGGTTTTCCGTAGATCATGATTGAATGCCCAACAAATGCACCACCATCATTGCCTACGACAGACTGACGGCCACAACCAAAGGCAACATAGCCATCGGCTACTGAGGGTGAAGCGGTATAAACACCACCTTGATCACAGAAGAACTGGCTAAGGTAGCTACCATCATTCACATTAATTGCATAGACAGCGCCATTTGCCATCGGCCAGTAGACAATACCTCGTGAAGTAGAAGGCACACCATCAGCTCGCGCGGTTCCTTGTGCCGTATTCACAGGAATTGAAGGGCTATCTGGCATCACATTAACCGGTATATTAGGGTTAATTTCATTTTTAATGACCCTATCAAACGGCTTACCATACTTAAATCTTGCATCTTGTGTATCACTACCAACCGGGCAGTCAGAGCCAGGAACACTTTCTACCGCTCTTGCCCCAATGGCTTGCCATTTGAGCTTGCCTGTGTACACATCTATGCCATTTAAAATCCCTGTGCGGCAATAGGTTTTACCATCTGCCGTGGTCACATTGTAGTCTTGCGCATCTGCTGTATCAGCGCCTGAGCAAGGAATAAGTAGGGTTTTTCTGATGGGATCATACGCAAAGCCCCAGTGGATGCCACCGACTGCGCTGGCAACACAAATATCCTCGCGTCTTTCCACTTGACCATTATAGGCATTTATCCAAAATAACTCGCCACCTTTATTATGAGAGATAACCTTGGTTTGTAATAAGTATCTAACAACAACCGGTGAGTTACCCCCAATATCCCAGTCAGGCCCCACGACGGGAAGCTCACAATCTGGACCTAATGGATTATTAGGATCGATGCCACATGGTGCTTGCCAAGCATCAATACCATTGGTTGGCACATGCCAAGCATGGGTAAAATCCTTCAAGTTGATTGCTATCACAGAATTATTGGCAAGCGGCTCATTTTGCACATCCACTCCCATTTGAACTAATTTTTGTACCGCTTTGTCATAACACAATTCGGCGCCGCCACCTGTTTCACCACGTTTGCTAAAGGATTGGCCATTAATAACCACTGGCGTAACTTCTTTGGACATACAATCACCCACAAAATCTGGATAATCATAAAGTTGTCCTGAGGCAAAGAGCACAAGCCCTTTGTTATCTTTACCGCCATAGGGAATAATAGAAGGTGTGCTTGCCCATACCCCGCCGCCTGCAAACCAGGGTTTATCAGCAGGGTAACCAGCAGGTCTTGCTGGCACACTATAAAGTGTTTTGACATCTTGAGGAAACGAAGGTGTTCCACCATTGATTTTTAAATCTAATCTAATTAAATGACCTCTTGCCGTTTGCTTTTGAAAAGGAAAACCTATAAATGATTTCAAGTTATTGTAGCTTGAAAGACCAAAATAAGCATAGCCATTATAGACACGTGGGCTGCTTGCTGTGTTCATGAACACAGAGCTTGGATCCTCTGCTCCTGAAAGCGATACAGGCACTTGCCACAACTTATTACCTGTTGCCGCATCTAAAGCATAAGCTGTAGGCCTATAGCTCATGACATGGTCAAAACCGCCCGGTAAAAAAGCAAAGTCAAAAATGTGGCTAGGCGTTAACAAAAGCAAAGTACCTTTGCCATTAGCGCGTTCATAATAGGCAGGTGTCATGCGAGAAGTGTAATTAGGCAAATCGCCTAAATCAACAACATCATTAACCTCTTTTTGCCACAATTTTTCACAACCTACAAAGCGCCCTAGATAATTTCTTTTGAGCTTATGGGCACCGATTTGAGCATGGGATCCTGAGGCAACTTGACCTGGCAGCCCAACCCAATAAACCACATCTTTTACAATTAAGGGTTTAGCATAGGTTATACCCGTTGTATAAGGAGGCACCGTATAATTGATAGCGCATAATTGTTGTACTTGATTGATATTGAGTTTGGAAATGCCGGAGTTGATATTAAAATGATTGTTGTTAATGTTTTGGCCCCAATCGGACCATTCTGTTATATAGTTAAGAAAGCTTAAATCAAAATCATCAGAACTGTCACCATCATCGTTATACGTTGCCCTCGCTTGAAGACAAAATGAAGATAAAGCGATTACTAATACACTGCACCACGCTGCGAACTTGCTCATTTTATACCCCCAGCACAAGCATCTAAGCAGGCAAAT
>JBFXKR010000016.1:0-9703 GCA_050173595.1 Candidatus Berkiella sp. | reverse complement strand
TTCATCTTTTAAACAAAGCGACTATAGTTGGCTAGTCTAGCAGGTTTTGTCATGTACCATTCAAGAAGAATGAAAAAGTATTTTATACCCGCTCAGGGATAAAAGACCAATTATCCCAGCACAGGGATAAAATCAAATACTTAACCAATCAAGTGTAAAATTATATAGCGAATAAAACAGTATGTTTGAGCTTACACTTTTCTTTTTTTCGGGCTAGAAATACCTGCCATTTCTGATGCTAAATCCGATCGCTTTGAGGTTCTCTTTTTCGGCACTACTTTGCGAAACGCACTCCTTTGAGGATTTAATGTCAATTCCGATGTTGGCAACCTATTTGGTGGTGGTCCCATAACAACCTTGCTAGCTAAAACTGCCGTGGGGTTTTTTATTTCTTTGAAAACTTTCTCTTGGGTCTTTGCTACTAATTCTTTTTGTGGGATAAAAACTGCCGGACGATGCATATCTTCTTGGATACTTACTTCTTTTTGTGCCTGAGGCTGAGCTTTGGATTTCGGACCTGTCTTGGCCATAGTAGGCTCCTCATGAGTTTTTTTACAAGTTAGCAAACTTATGGCAATTATTCAACAAATTGATGGCCTTTGACATCATAAAACGCCAAGTGAGCGCTCAACGGGCCTCTAAAAACATAGCCAAATGACTTTACATTGATTAAATCGTTCAGTTTTTAGCAAGAAGTCGTTAAACTTGGCTTCTTTTATTATTTATTTGGAGCGAACATGATTATTCAACCTAAAATTCGCGGCTTTATCTGCACCACCGCTCACCCGCAAGGTTGTGCTATGCATGTTCAAGAACAAATTGACTACATTAAACAAAATGGCCTACTTAAAAATGGTCCCAAAAAAGTTTTAATTATTGGCGCTTCAACCGGTTATGGCTTAGCGAGTCGCATTAGTGCTGCGTTTGGTGCTAAAGCACAAACGATTGGCGTTTTCTTTGAAAAAGGCGCCGACGGTAAGCGCACCGCCTCAACCGGCTGGTATAACAGCGCTGCTTTTGAACAAAAGGCACAGGAAGCTGGGCTTTATGCCAAGAGCATTAACGGCGATGCTTTTTCAGATGAGATCAAAGCGAAAACCATCGCGCTTATTCAACAAGATTGGGGTGGTGAAGTTGATTTAGTGATTTATAGCTTAGCCTCCCCTAGAAGAGTCGATCCTAAATCCGGCAAAATCTATAATTCCGTGCTAAAACCCATTGGCAAACCCTACACCAGCAAGACCGTTGATGTAATGACAGGCGCAGTGAGCGAAGTGAGCATCGAACCTGCCACAAGCGAAGAAATAGAAAATACCATCGCGGTGATGGGCGGCGAAGACTGGGAAATGTGGATGGATGCCCTCTTGAATGCCAATTGTTTAAGCAACAATGTCAAAACCATCGCTTACTCGTATATTGGGCCAGAGCTTACCTATCCTATTTATCGAGAAGGGGCTATTGGTAAAGCCAAAGCGCACTTAGAAGCAACCGCCAAATCACTCACCAACAAACTGTCAACACTGCACGGACAAGCATTTGTTTCGGTGAATAAAGCATTGGTAACGCAAGCCAGCGCGGCAATTCCCGTGGTGCCGCTTTACATTTCTTTGCTTTATAAAATTATGAAAGCAAAAAACTTACACGAAGGCTGTATCGAGCAAATTTGCCGACTTTATCGTGATAGATTATATGCCAATGATAAAGTGATGGTTGATGATAAAGGCCTGATACGCCTAGATGATTGGGAAATGAAGGCTGACGTTCAAAATGAAGTATCAGCATTGTGGCACGAAATAAGCACTGAAAATCTTGAATCATTAACCGACATTCAAGGTTATCGTCATGAATTTCATAAGCTATTTGGTTTTGATATTAAGGGCGTGGATTATGAAAAAGATATCTCACCTGATGTCAAAATACCTTCCTTGGCATTAGCAGAAACGGTATAGCCTATTTAAAATAGGCACCTATTTTTGCATTTCCTTTAATGGGTGAATCAGCAGGCAAGGCAGCATAAATGTCTTGCGCTGATTGCCCCTTATTATTTGTAGCAGAAATATTAGCTTGACGTTCTAGTAGCATCAGGGCACGTTTAGACTTGCCTGATGTTAAAGCGAGTTGTAATGGTGTATATTTACGCTCAACGTCAAAGGCATCAATTGATTGATGTAAAAAAGGATGATCTAACAGAAATTCAAATTCCCGCAAGGTGCAATAGCCTGCCGCTGCTCGGCGCAGCACTTTGCCATCTTGTTCTTTCATTGCATCGAGATTTGCATCAGATACAACCAGATCATTATAAGTCGTGGTAGCAACTTTTTGAATTAATGCCTGCCTTTTAGCTTCTAGTTTCTTTTTTGATGCTTGAGAACGTTTTGGGGAAATTCTCATTTTGCTAAATTGCGCCAGCATGTCATTAAAGTCTAATGCTTCTTTCTCACAATCAGCCTCATCATTCAAAATCCGATGCATGATCTCTAAATAAGATAATGTCTCTTTTTGATCTAAAAGCAATAATTTAGTGCGATGATAGGCATGTTGATAATAAAATTGGAAGTTACCTTCAAACTTATCATCCATCACGAGGTTGTATTTTCGCATATTAAAATTAAAGCGTCTTTTTGCTTGTGCTTGATTGGGATACATTTTAGCAAAAGCTGCTTTAATTGCTTCATGACTAGGTTCTAGCATTAATGCTTTTTCACCTAATGCACTGATATCAAACCAGACAACATCATCTAAAGGATCAAATTCGATTTCTTTTCGCCAATAGGCATCAAAAAATAATGGTATTTTAACTTGGAAATCTGCTTTACTTAACGTTTTAAAGCTCACTTTGGCTAACATACTACTTAGCATCGTTGCATAGTGTGCTTCACTTTGATCTGATTGCAACACATTCGCCTGAGAGGCTCTTAACTGGTATGAAACACTTCTTTTTCTCAAACTTTTACGTAAAGCATTTAAAAAATCAATTTGTATAATGCTATTGCCCGCACAGATATTTACCAATTCAAGTTGACGTGTCGCTCGGTTAAACCTGGCACTAAGCAAGAGCACAGTACCCGCATCATGATTGGCATAAAAGAAAAAATGTTTTAACTGCTCAGATTCTTGCTGAAGAATATTGCCAAGTTCTGTTATGAGTAACGTATAAGTTTTTAAATCCATCTTAAAATACTTTTCACTATTTTTGCGATGAATTACCTTACGTTCACAAGAAGTGCCAAACCTTTGGGCATTAGCATTTTTGTGTGCAATGAATTTTTTTAAGGCATAAGGCGAGAGATACGCAGCAGAATAAGCTGTTGGGCTAATGTCGCCGATAAGACTTGGCTTAAGGTCAAAAGCACTTAATTTTTGAACCAGCACTTGACGAAGTGAACTGCAAAAATCTGCTTGCAAATCTGATAAATACGCTGTTTCAAATTGAACAAGCCAATCTTTGCTTTTTTCGACACATCCTCTAACCTCTTGCGTTTTTCCTTGAGCCTCTAAAGCCATGCCAAGGTTATAGCCAAATGAAACACTTAATAACAGTAAATAACCAAGCGAGGTATGATAAGCTTCTTTGTTAATGCCTTTTAGTGCCTTTTCGTTTTTAATTAAAAACTTGATTAACAAAAGCAGATGTGCGCACCCAGCTTGAATCTGAACCTGCAAATCTTCCATTGGCATCGCTTGAGGAGATTGTGATTTAGTCTTTTTTGAACGCCATTTTTGCTGGAGCTGTTTTGATTTATGTTGATAATATTTTTCCTGTAAAGCTGGCGCTCCAGATAAAACTGTAAAAGCACAAATAGCTTTTAGGTTGCGTAAAATCAAACTGAGCGTTTTTTCTTCATCGCTTTCTTGCATAATAAGTTGACCAAAATGCTCATTCATTTTTTCCAAATAGCGTTGATGTAATTGGTCTTGTTCAGGTGTGTATCTGATGAGTGTATTGAGCATAGATTGGGTTCTTTATCGATGGAGAAAGTCGGTAAATTACCTTAGTTAAGATTGAAGATCAAATATTCAATTTAAGCAGACAAAACCGATAATTTAGTTGTTTGACATATTTTATTGGGCGGAAAAAGCTAGTGATTTAGCTAGCAACAAGGTCATTTCTCTGGCAAAATGCTGATAAATTTTGAAAGTTAAGGTTAACGATGCAACAAGGTCCTACCCCACTCTCCGTCGATGAAAGTCACGAGCGCACTCAAATTGCTTTTACCGTTGTCATGGCAGGTGCTGCTATGGTGATAAGCGCCGCCTTGCCTTTTGTCACTTACGCCTTGCTGGCCTTGGCAGCGATTAATCTTTATCGCAATGTTAAACTCTGGACCGAAGATGCCAATCTTGCAAACCCACCCAGTGTTGAGGCGTTAGATCCGCCATCAAAAATGATTCTAGCCGGGTTTACCATTGGGCTTGGCATTTTCTTTTTACAATTAAATCCGCTTTCCCAAGTTATTATCTGCACTTTTGGTGCAGGCGCTTTAGCTGCTTTTTTTGTGCATGAATGCCTTTATGCTTCACAAAATGCGCTCAATGCTGCCTTAAGAGTGGCTTGCCAACAAGGTGAGCTTGAAAATGTGAAAACCTTGCTTGGCAAACAAGCTTGCCCTTATGCCAAAGATGAGCGTGGCAACAATGCGATTAGCCTTGCCAAAAATCATGATAATACTGCCGCTATCCTCAAAGCGATTGAAGATGAAACGAACAATCCACCCCTGACATTAAAAGCGGTTTTAAGTACTTTCAAAGAATTTGTGAATGATGATGTTTCTCAAAAATGGCATCAACTCTGGCTTGCTATTAAAAATTGTATTTTAGCCAATTCTAGAGAAAACCGCGCCGTTTGTTATGAAGCTATCAGCCAAGTATTTTATGCTTTTGGCACACCCATACAACATTTTATTAATAATGGTGCAAAATATATTAAAGAGCAGTTCAATAAACCTTATGAAAAACCTGAAATTGCCATACTTGTCCCGTTGGCTGAAAATATCCCAAGCACAGTTCCCGTTGCGCCTCACTCTGTGAGAGCACAACGCTCATCGACCCGACAGGCTCAAAAACAAACCAAGGCGCAACAAAAAGAACCTACGCTAGAAAATGAGAAAGCGAAAAAGACGCAAAGGCCCAAGAGACGATAATAGGCGTAAAAGCACCGCCCATTGGGCAACATGAATAGGCAAATTTGCGGTAAAATAGCGTTTGCTATACACGGAGCAAAATGATGTCTTTACCACCCAAGCTTGCACAAGTGATTGCTTTTCCAATACGGGGCGCTTTAAAAGATGCTCAACAATGGGGTAAACGCCATTTTAGCCATCATGAGCAATTTAGCGCTGATCTTGTTGCGCGCTTTATTGGTCATCTTATACAAAATAATCTCACTGCCATTGAGCAAATGTTACTATCAGATAAAGATCTTGCCACTGTTTATGGGAACTATTTTACGCCGCCTTTATTAATTGCGGCTAAACATAACAATGTGAACTTAGTGAATCTGTTGCTGGAAAATGGCGCTTGCCCTTATATGATTAAGCATGACAAACGTTTTAAATATCTAAGCGCCAAAATGCAAAGTTATTTCAAAGCAATGACACGGTTTAAGCAAGAGATTTTGAACAAGATATAAACGCTAATAAATTTTTTAAAGCGAGCCTAAGCTCGCTTTTTATAAGTAAGAACATTACCGCTTCTTTCTTTTAGCGTCTTGCCTTGTTGCTACATCAGGAGCCCCACGACGTTGTTGTCTTTGTGGTCTTTGTCTTTGTCCTTGTCCTTGTCCTTGAGGATTGAACACAATGGCTTGTGGTTGCGGTTGGTCAACATCATCCGCTTGATTTACTACTGGTAAAGCAGGTACATTGTTTCGCGCAAGGATTGCGTTTCGCGCACCACGTTCAACCAAGTTGGCAACATCAGCAATCGCAGTTTCGATGGCTTGTGTCGCTTGAGCAGCATTATTTGGATCAACAGCACGTTCACTAAAAGAGGCTATCATTAAATTGCTAGTCAATGTGAAAGCGTTAAGCAGTGAATTTATAACATTTTGCTCAGCTTTTACGGCCTCAATCACAGCTTCAATCGATGCTTTTATACGTGGCCCTTGTTCAATGGTATCAGCCACCTGATTAACAGCATTCAAAACTGGCAAAGCAATTGCTGACACTGCTGCCATTTTTTGATCTGGGGAAAGCGTATCTTTGATAGCATTAAAAACCATTAATTGTTGAGCAGCTTGCATGAACACCAAAGTGCACCCTAAATCGTCTTTTGCTGCGTCAAAAAGAGCTTGTGCATCATCTGCTGATACGCCCAACAAATCAGCTACTTGATTTGCACTGCGAATGATTTGCTCGTTGCCTGCATAAGCAAGCGCAGCCACTTTAGCCTGTTCAAACGTTGTACCAAGACTAACAGCAGTTTGTGCTAGCGCGTTAACAGTATTTGCAAACGAGACTGGTGGTGCTTGTTCGGGTGCTTGCGCAGGAACAAAATTAGTGCGAATGAAATCCACAACTGTGCCAAATAATGAATTTAACATAGATAACCTTCAGTATATTTTAAAAATTGGATGCTTAAACTAACACAATTAAATAGTTATTAGAATACCTATGTTGTGAAAAACGCTACAAAATATTATGTTATTTGAACAGCTTGCGAAGAGGTCGGTGATATAACCATTGCTTAAGAAACAACTTCGCTAGCTCTTAAGCTCATTGCCGCTTTATCTAAAACACCATTGATAAATTTATGGCTATCTTGTGCACCAAATTGTTTGGCTAATAAAATGGCTTCATTAATAATGACTTTGTAGGGGATCTCAAGGCGCGTTTTAAGTTCATAAACCGCAATCCATAAAATCGCATGCTCAACAGCATGCACCTCAACGAGCGGCCTATCCAGATGCGGCACAATGAGTTCATCTAGATCATCTTTTTGCTCAGCAATTTGCGTTAAAAGCTCATGTGCATATTCTTTATCAAAAGAAAATTTTATCGAAATTGTATCGGACTGATCTTGAAAAGTGCCGTCATGCAGATCGCTTTCAATTTTTGCAATGGGCACACTTGAAAGCTGCCAAGCATATAAACCCTGCAAAGCAGCCCATCTTGCACCATGACGGCCATGAACTTTTTTAGTCATTGATTTTGCCTAACAAATTAATCATTTCTATTAAACCCACCGCAGCCTCAAAACCTTTGTTACCCGCTGTGGAGCCAGCTCTGGCAATAGCTTGTTCTATATTGTGTGTTGCCAATACCCCAAACGTCATGGGAATGTTGGTGGCAAGTTGCGCTTGCATGATCCCACTGGCACAGGGACCTGCAACATAATCAAAGTGTGAAGTTTCACCACGAATAACGACCCCTAAAGTCACAATGCCATCAAAACGATTGGTCTTAGCGATGTGCTGGCATGCAATGGGGATTTCATAGGCACCTGGCACGCGAAACACTTCAATTTTATCATTGCTCATACCATGACGAACTAAACCATCAATCGCACCCGCTATCAGCTTATCAACAATGAACTCATTAAAACGCGAAGCGACAATCGCAATATTTTTACGAGGAGCAACAAAATCACCGCTGGTTTCACGCAATGTCAAATTCATAATTCATCCTCTTATTAGGTGTAGTTTCACGTTTACGATATTCAATTAATGACGCGACTGTGCCCAATTTTAAGCCATGACGCTCAACAAATTGCTCTAATTGAGGCCGGCGTGCCATGCTACCATCTTCGTTGAGTACTTCACAAATCACAGCGGCTGGAAAGTGCCCAGCGAGTCTAGCCAAATCCACGCCAGCTTCAGTATGGCCTTGGCGGGCAAAGACGCCATCTTCTTGCGCCATAATAGGAAAAACATGCCCAGGCATTGAAATATCGCTTGGCTTAGCCAAAGGATTGATTGCCGTCAAAATGGTGTGCGCTCTATCTTGGGCGCTGATCCCGGTTGTGACACCGTTTGCTGCTTCAATGGAAACCGTAAAGTTGGCCATATAATCTGAATAGGTATTAGGAACCATTAAACCTAAGTTCAACTTTTCGCAGTGTGATTGAACCAGTGGCATACAAATAAGTCCTCTGGCAAATTGCGCCATGAAGTTGATATGCCAAGCACTCACACATTGTGCTGACATCACAATATCGCCTTCATTTTCTCTGCCTTCATCATCCATCATCACAACCATTTTACCTTGACGGATGTCTTCAATAATGTCTTCTATTTTATGGATTGTCATAAATACTCTTCTTCATTTAACTTCAATACTATAAATAAATCTTGCGCACTTTTCTCACATTGGCCAAACTTGCCCACAATGGCATCACTTAACTTGTCAAATCCCGATAAGCTTGCAAATGACTTTGCATTTGAGCCAAGCAATTTAGGCGCAACAAAAAGCAAGAGTTCATCAATTAAACCTTGCTGTAACAGCGCCCCCACCAATGTTGGCCCTGCTTCGATAAGCACATCATTGATTTCTTTCTCAGCTAACCATTGTAGTAACGCGTTAAGATCCACTTTGCCATTTTTTTGTGGCAACACGACCGTATGTTGATCTAACTTCGCACTAAGCTTTTGTGTTGTGGCAACCCATGTCGTGCCTTGAGAAAATATTGCCTTATCTTTTGGCACCCTTAATTGCGAATCAATCACAATTTTTAAAGGCTGCGTAAAGAAATTGTCATCTTGCAACGTTGCAGGCTTGTCTCTTACCGTTAAGCGACAGTTATCAACCATCACTGTTTCACTGCCTGTGATAATCGCACCACTTCTTGCACGCCATGTTTGCACTTGCATTCTTGAGGCTTCACAGGTGATCCATTGGCTTTCACCGCTTTGCATGGCAACTTTGCCATCTAAGCTCATCCCAACTTTGGCTCTCACAAAGGGCCTGCGCCTTATCATGCGTGAGAAAAATCCTTTATTTAAAGCCTGCGCTTCTTTTTCTAGTACGCCAAGGCGAACATGAATGCCTGCTTGACAAAGTGCTTTCACACCCTTGCCTTGTACCTGTGGGTTTGGATCAACGCTGGCAATCACAACGGTCTTCACTTTGGCCAAAATAAGCGCATTCACGCAGGGGCCTGTTTTACCCTCATGTGCGCATGGCTCTAAAGTGACATAACACGTTGCGCCCTCACAATTTGCGTCTTTTAATGCATTGATTTCTGCATGTTCAAGACCCGCTTTAAGATGGAAACCTTTGGATATCACTTTGCCATCTTTAACCATCACACAACCCACTAAGGGGTTAGGGCGAGCAGTAAATTCGCCTTGTTTTGCTAAATCCAAGGCCATTTGCATAAATGCAATATCTTGCTCTTCAGACAACTTCATCATGTTCAACGTTTTCTTGTCTTAGCTTTTGAATTTCTTCTTCAAAAGCATGCACATCTTGGAAGCGACGGTAAACCGATGCAAATCTGACATAAGCCACATGATCAATCTGCCGAAGCTCATCCATGATCCAGTCGCCCAGCACTTTGGTTTGCACTTCTCGCTCACCAAAAGCACGTAGCCGCCTTTTGATGCGACTAATCGCTTCTTCAACCCGCTCCATACTCACGGGGCGTTTCTCAAGAGCTCGAAGCAGCCCTTGTCTTAATTTTTCTTCATTAAATGCTTCTCTTGAAGCATCTCGTTTCACCATTCTAGGTAATGTTAACTCTGCTACCTCATAGGTGGTAAAACGCT
>JBFXKR010000015.1:0-9830 GCA_050173595.1 Candidatus Berkiella sp. | reverse complement strand
ATTCAAAATTACTTTGTGTTTGCGCACAACAAGTAGTTAATGTATTGTTAAGATCATCTATTAAGCTAAATGTTTGACTAAAGTCACGACTGAGCGTATTTAATATTTCATTACAGCAAAATCCTACCGAACCGGTGGCTAAATTCTCTATCAAGCTCCAGGTGAATTCAAAATTACTTTGTGTTTGCGCGCAACAAATAGTTAATGTGTTATTAAGATCATCTATTAAGCTAAATGTTTGACTAAAGTCACGACTGAGCGTATTTAATATTTCATTACAGCAAAATCCTACTGAACCGGTAGCTAAATTCTCTATCAAGCTCCAGGTGAATTCAAAATTACTTTGTGTTTGCGCACAACAAGTAGTTAATGTATTGTTAAGATCAATAATTAAGCTAAAGGTGAATTCAAAATTACTTTCAGTGCTTTGGCAACATGCATCTATTTTGGACCACGTGATATTAAAATCTCTGCTCAATGTACTAAGTATTTCATCACAACAAAAAATTATACCAGATCCCGTACACATATGCTGAATCAAACTCCAAGTAAATTCAAAGTTACTTTGAGTTTGCGCACAACACGTAGTAAGCGTAGTATTAAGATCACCAATTAAACTCCAGGTAATCACAAAATCTCTACTTAACGTGTTTAAAATTTCATCACAACAAAAAGCCCCGGATCCGCTACAAATATTTTCTATTAAGCTCCAAGTAAATTCAAAGTTGCTTTGTGTCTGTGCACAACATGTAGTCAACGTCTTGTTTAGATCAATAATGAGACTAAACGTTCGGTCAAAGTTACTTTCAGTACTATTACAACAGGCATCTATTTTAGACCATGTTATATTAAAATCTCTACTTAATGTTGATAGTATTTCATCACAACAAAAAATTATACCTGATCCCGTGCACATATGCTGAATGAGGCTCCAGGTAAATTCAAAATTGCTTTGTGTCTGCTGACAACACGTAGTAAGCGTGGTGTTGAGATCATCAATCAAACTCCAGGTGATAGCAAAATCTCTGCTTAACGTATTTAAAATTTCATCACAGCAAAATGCTCCAGAACCTGTGCAGATTCTCTCTATTAAACTCCACGTAAATTCAAAGTTGCTTTGCGTTTGTGCGCAGCATGTAGTCAAGGTATTATTAAGATCATTGAGTAAACTAAACGTATGTTTAAAATTACTTTGTGTTATCTTGCAACAACGATCCACCTTATCACCCAATGAGCCAAAGCCATCACTCAGCGTTTCTTGAAGATCAGCACAACAGGCGGTAAAAGAAATATTTAAATTTTCAATTAAACTCCACGTAAATTCAAAATTACTTTGAGTTTGTTTACAACAAGCAATAATAATAGTTTGCGTATCAAAAATATCGTCTGCCAAATCATCACAGCAATCTAAAATTGCCGATGAATTATTAGTAGGACGTAATGCTGATTGTAATTTTAATGAATCTTGCGCACTCACAGGCAATATATGTATACATAAAAAAAGGATAATACTGCAAAGATTAATACCTTTTTTTATAGAAAATAGTGCGTTCATTATGATCCCTTTTTGTTTACTTCAAAAGTGCTTCTTACACTTCAAGATTATAACCTCGCTTTTGTTTGTCAAGGGAGTAATAAGGATTAAAAAACAGTAGGCCAGAACACACAAAAGCATTCTGGCCTATTTGTTAATCAGCTATATAGTTATAATGTTAATGTTGGTGGCACTTTCTTATAAGAACAACTAGTAAAGTTCTTAAAGTTCGCCTCTGCTCTAAATGCCCACATACCAATAAAGTTACCTGCTACAGACCCTGAACTAGGATTTAATAGAATAAATTGATCATCAACAAATACAGCAGTTTGCTGCCCAATTTTAACCAAACGAACTTTATAGTATTGATCTAATACTAGTGGGAATGTCACGTTAGTTTGTGAACCACCAAAGTACGTATCCACTCTCACAAATGAAGTACCTGTAAGCGCGCCAGTTCCATCTGTTGCAAAGCTAAACCACATAACGATCGCACCATTGTTATTATTTGGACTTCCATTCCAACGTGACACTAACCCCACCGCACAATCCGGTTGATTTGCTGCCTGCGGAAACGGTATCTCAATATCACATTCTATAACTTCAAATGCTTGACTTACCGGCAAATGATAACGCAAGAAGCTGGAAACCGGATCAGACCCAAGGTTACCTGATATCGTGTTTACATGATCACCAATTTGAGTCCATGTACCCGATGCTTGCACAAATTTAGCAAGTGATCTGGTGTGCATAAACATTCGTTTACCTTATTAAAGCAGCCACCACAGCATTCCTCTGGGCATATGTTCGGACATGGTGCATTAGGATCAACTACTGTTACATATACAGTAGCCTGGCTACATAAACCATTAGTATCACATACTTGGTATACAAAACTATCAGTTCCAAGGAATCCTGAATCTGGTAGATACGTTATTACTCCGTTTAACGGATTAACATTAGTAATAATACCATTGCTTGGGTTAGAAATAATTGTCACTGTCGCTGGATCTAGTGGCGCGCTACCGGTTAAGTCATTAAGAAGTACACTAATATTCACCGGCGTATTGAGCGGGGTTATGGCAGAATCATTAAGCGCAGTTGGTCCCGTAATTACCTCTTGATCAACCATCACATGTATAGTTGCACTCGCCACACAACCATTGCTATCGGTCACCGTATAAGGTATTGATACAGTGCCAGTAAAACCATTTGCTGGTGTGAATGTACACAGTCCTGAACCCGGATTTGGCACCGTCACCACGCCTTCTAATACGCTCGGCGGCGTAAAGTTGAAGGAAAACAAATCTAACGTACCACCAACTGAATAATCATTAGAAGCCCAATCAATAATCACCGCAGTATTTTCAAGTGTGCTTGCCATATCATCTAATGCTTTTGCATACGTGACGGAGATTGTTTTTTGTACTTGATCACTATCACCATCGCCCAATAATAAAAGATCCCAACTGATAGAGGATAATGTAGAACACACTTCTACCACAAGCGTTTCAGTTTGACCAACCATTAATGATCCAATTTGCCATTCACCAGTCTCAGGATCAAAGGTTCCTTGACTTGCTGTATATGTTTGTACCGTTAAGCCTTCTGGCACCACTCCAGATACTAGTGCAAGCAATACGTCACTTGGCCCTTCATTTTCAGCAATAACTGTAAAGGTAAAGCATTCTTCACAAACAATCTCGTCTGAAACAGTTAGATTTAAATCTAATACGGTACCGCAACCACGATACAAATTTGAAAGCCAAACAAAGTGCTGACTATCAACTTGCGAGTTTCTAAAATAGCGAATGTTAAAGCTACGTATAAACTGCGGGAACGTATAGGTCACACGACCGCGCGGATTGTCGCTATCATAGCCTACCAAACAGTTAAGACCTGTAGCGCCACCAACACATTTACCACCAATGCTAAGAGCATATGGCAATATTAATGGTGAAACCATTGCATTAATATCATAAACAGTAGTAATTGCTGAAAATTGCGTTATGGGAGCTACTTGATTACCATCAAGATCTGTGCCATATACAATTACAGCGTCTTGCCAGCCATCAGTTGGTTCCGAATCGATATCATAAATAAAGAATGATATACCTGCAAGTCCATTAGGATAGGCTGCAACTTCAAACGTGAATTTACCTTCAAGGTAGTTTGGTGGGTTATCTGTCAGTTTCATTGGATCAACAACGCCTGCAAGATCAACTATTGTATAAGGACTATTACCTGAAGGATCGTTTTGGGGATTTGCATTGTTAAATTGCAATATCCAACCTAAGTTAGTAATATCGAGATTCTGAAAGCGCGCAGTATATTGCGGAGTGCCATCGGGAGGAGTATTTTTTCTGAATCCATTAAAAACAGCATCAACCCCCTGTGGTGCTAAATTTTCACCATACAATATGTTTGCATTATTAAATTGCACAATAGCTCGATTGTTGATTTTTACAGGCGTGTTACCACCCCAGTTAATAAAAGTACATCCGATTAAAATATCAATATCGGAACTACCAGTGCTTCCTGCAGTAAACGTGGCTGTAGGTGTTACAATTATACCACTGGCTCCCATATAAGGATCTGTGCGTATGATTAATGTTCTGCTGCTATTTGCCGCCAAAGAGCTATTAAAAGTCCACGTAGTGAATGGGCTAGGAAACGAAGTACCACTTGGCACCACGGTAGAATCTACCGTAAACCCTGCTGGTAATGCTACAGAGACAACTATACCGCTAATAGGCGATCCGGTTGGGTTAGAAACAGTAACATATATATTATTTGTTTCACCAACACCCATTACCGTTTTGGTAGCCTCTACCAAAATAGTAGCCGGCGATCCAGAAACATCCGCCAATATATTTGGAGCATAGAGGCAACTTAATGCCACAATTGCTCTCATTAGATTTTTGTAAAATTTTATCATATTTACCTCTTTTATGTTTAATGTTAAAATGCGATTTTTATTCCTTAGTTATATATGCAATGATGTACACGGTATGTGCACTACTTTGCGATAAGAACAGCTTCTTAAATTTCTAAAATACGGTGTTGCCTGGAATGCCCAAATACCTATTAAATTGCCGTTTACAGCTCCGGTATTTGAACTTCCTATAAATACTCCATCTACATAACCATATGTTGTTTGTTCACAGTGCACTAATCGCAAAGTATAACTTTGATTTAAGTTAATTGGGAATGGCAAAGAGAATGCCATCTCGGAAGAATTAATACCGCCAATCTTTAGCTGTGGGTTAACCGGGACTCCTGTTCTATTGTCTATACAAATATAAGCACCTTTTTGATTCACTTGATTTGAACCATCCCAATGGGTCACAAGTCCTGCAGACACATATTCGTTGAGCAATTGACCTGACGGGAATTCAATATCAACTTCAAGAACCTCAAATGTTTGAGATACAGGTTGAAGATATTTTAAAAAGTTAAACGTATTAAGCCCAGCAGAGGTGGTAACTTTATCGCCCACTTGGCTCCACGCGCCCGTAATTGCACTAAAGTGACCAAAAGAAACTGGAGTACACAAGCACTCATCTATTACATTAAAACAACCATGGCATTCTAATAAGCTTGTATGAGGGCACGGCGCATAAGGATCAAAGACTGTTATATAAACAGAAGCCTGTGTACATTGACCGATTTCGTCGCATACTTCATATACAAAACTATCATTTCCTACAAAACCAAGAGTAGGATGATAGGTTATAACTCCGGTGGATTGATTAATCGCAGTTATGCTGCCATTATTTGGTGCAGTGATAATTTGAACTGTTGATGGGTCAAGTGGCACGCTGCCAGTAAGATCGTTATTCAGCACTGCTATATTTACGGATGTATTGAGTGGCGTACTAGCTGAATCATTAAGTGCTTGAGGAGGCATTATAAGATTCTGTTCAACGATCACCTTAATAACGGCTTGCCCACAACAGGGGGTTGGGGTGGAATCATCACACACTTTATAATGAATAAATGTAGTGCCTAAAAATCCTATATCTGGTGTAAATTTGATTACTCCTGGAGAATCTATCTCCACTACACCATCTGTGGTGAAAGGTGGTATTATCTCAAAAGAAGTCAAATCCAATGTGCCAGGCACTGCATAATCATTTGCTGCCCAGTCGATAAACACTGGTGTATTCTCTAGCGTCATTGCCATATCGTCATTGACCACTATATAACTGACCGCAATAGTCTTATCAACTACATTGTTTCCAGGTACTGTTTGACCACCGCCCGTTAATACCATATGCCACGTAATGGAATCTTGTGATGCGCACGCTGTTACTACCAATGTTTCTTCTTGCTCTAAGTATAAGGAGCCAATGGTCCACACACCAGTATTAGCATCAAATGCTCCTTTGCTTGGCGTGGCAGCCGTAACAACTAAACCGTCAGGCACAACGCCTGTCACTTGCGCAACTGGTATATCATTGGGCCCATTGTTTATTGCGGACACGGTAAACGTAAAGCATTGCTCACACTCATACATATCTTCTACTGCTAAAGCTAACGCTAAGTCTACTTCACAGCCAAGATATATATTTGAAAGGAATATAATCTGCTCTAAGTTTATTATTGCATTTCTGAAAAAGCGTACATCTATACTACGCAACGGCTGGGTAAAATAATAAGTTTCACGCACTTGTATCCAGTCATAATTTACATTAACACCGCCCTTGCCGGCAATGGTCAAGCTATAAGGCGTGCTATTTACTTTGTAAAGCGTCGTAAAGTAAGAGAGTTCCGTAATAGGAGGAACTTGATTGCCATGAATATCTGTGGCAAATACAATGACAGAATTTTGCCAGCCATTGAAAGGTGGTGATTGCTGTTGGAATGAAGTGATGCTATAGATTTCAAATGAAACACCATTTAATCCATTTGGGTAAGTAGTTGCATCAAAAGTAAATTTGCCTTCAAGATAATTAGGTGGATCATCAGTAATTGCTGCTGCATTAATTATCCCAGTGCTAGGATTTACTATTTGATAGGGATTATTATAATTTCCATTAGTAAATTGCAACACTGGTCCAAAAAGATTAGTTACCCAATTAAGGATACGGGCTGTGTATTCTGGATGCCCAGGTGGCGGATTCTCGTTTTTTCTAAAACCTGTAAATTCAGCCGCAACCCCTTGCACAGCTAAATCCTCAGGACCATAAATAGCCATTGCATTATTAAAATGCACAACATTACCATTATTAATTAGAACACCTGAATTTTGCACATCTGGATCGCCCCATTTAATAACAGGGCAACCTAATAATATGTTTACCTGAGAGGTCCCTGTGCTGCCTGAAGTAAATGTAGCACTAGCAGTCGCAACACCCCCACTTGGTCCATTATATGTACCCGACAAAGTCATATAGACACTTGCACTAGGCGCTAGAGGAGTATTAAAAGTCCAGGTTGTATAAGGAGGAGGACACGATGTACCTACAGCAACGGTAGTAGTGGATACCGTAAACCCTGCGGGCAAATTTACATTAACTACTATGTTATTAATAGCCTGACCTGTTGGATTATTAACTATGAATTTTATGTAAAAGGGCTCACCATCATACATTATCATTTTCAGAGATTCCACTAATATAGTAGCAGGCGAGCCTGAAGGATCTGCTATTATATTTGCAACGTATAGGGCACTGAATGCCATAAAAATTGCGAAAATCTTTTTATAAACTTTTATCATGCCATGCCTTTGCGAGAGTGTGAAAACCATAACGCTCTAGTAGGTAAAGAGCCTATGATACCATAGGCTCGATCTATCTTTATCTACAACTAAAACGCAGGGGGGTATGGAGGGGTTGTAGTATATGAACAACTTCTAAAGCTCTTATAATTAACTGTTCCTCGTGCGGCCCACAATCCTATAAAGTCACCGTTCTGAGTTCCACCTACAGGATCTGCATCCAGTACATGAACATCATTAATGTATACAGACATCGCATTCACAGGAGTTACCACAAGAGTTATCTTATAATATTGACCTAACTGAAGAGATGGATACGTAGAACTTGCACCACCACCAAGCCTAAATCCTTCTGCTGCAATCACCGGCGTAGAACCTATTTGACCATCGCCATCCGTGTCAAATGTAATATAAAAAGTATTTGGTCCAGGTACAGATTCATCGCTGCCATTCCATTTTGAAAGCATTCCCCCAACTATATTGGTATTTGCAGGTTGTGAATCAGGAAATTCCATAAGCACTTCAAATATCTGATACGTCTGCGAGACAGGATTGTTATACTGTAAAAAACTACGTGGTGCACCAGTGGTAGTAAAGTGACCATTAACAGATGACCAAGTTCCATTAGTTTGTGTAAAATTAGCCAAAGACCAACCGCCTTCAAACACTTTATCAAAACATTGATTTTTGCAGCATGCGTCCGGGCAAACAGTTGGGCACGGCTTATCAGGATCATATACAGTTATATAAACAGTGGCTTCATCGCTTTCATCCGCTTCATCAGAAACACTATATTCAAAATAATCGGTCCCCACAAAATCTGTATATGGTTCATACGTAACCACACCCGAGACGGAAACCAAGGCAGAGCCAAAAAACGGTCCATCAACAAGTGCTACTGAGCTTGGAACCAAAGGTGAGCCATTTGCCAAATCATTTGCCAAAACCGCTATATCTACTGAGGTATTTTTAGCAAGAGTACTCGCATCATTCAGCGCTATTGGAGCACAAACTGTAGTTATGGCAGCGTTTAACGCCACGATAACTGCCAGAATATTTTTATTAAATTTTATCATTTTATCAACCCTTCTTTTGCACCACGTTTAGTCAATCACTGGACAGAGGGGCAGTTGCCTGCCCCTCTGTTAAAGTTCGTCGTATTATACAGCACTTACGTTATCATACGCACTAAATACCGCTGGTGCAAAGACGCCAGTTGCTTTAGTAAAGGTTACAATTGGTGCAGCAAAACCAACATAGTTTGTTGTGTTATCTGCATAGTTCTTAAGCATTCCTACACTTGATGCAGCAACATCAATACCGATTGCATTATCAAGTAAAGTATTCTCTGAAACATAGCAATTAGATGCACCAACTATTTTAATACCCTTATTGGCTGGCGTTAGTATATGGTTAGTTGCTGTTGAACCAATCAAGGTACAATTAGCACCTCCCTCCAAGAAGAAGCCAGCGCCATCAGTTTCAGCAAGTGCAGCGTTAGCTGCTGCATTACAGTTCTCAACCCGTGCTGCAAACTCTCCTGAAAGCCATAAGCCATACGCCTCGCCAGCAAAACTAATGTTATTGTTGAAACTAGAATTTTGGCATAAGCTATTTCTTGATGCTTCAATCTTAACACCAGCACATGAACCAGTTGAATAGTTATCAGTAACTTCAGTGTTTATTAAGTTAAAGCCAGTTGAATCACCATGTACATAAACTGCACTAGCGTCACCTGTCATTGTATTATAAGCGATCACGCTGTTTTCAATGCTCACATTAGTAGAAGCAGATATATCAACGATTGGTTGAGTCAAGCCATCGTGAGCGTTCTTCACAATTTGAGTATTGCGAATGGCTGCACTGTTTACTGACACGAATTGTATTGCTTTTCTACCATTGTAGAACATACAATCATCAACCGTTAAGCCAACAACATTTGTTGCAGAAAGTCCCTCGCCACGACATGCTTGGAACGTAACGTCACGTATCTGAATATTAGCAGCAGCTGGCGCAATGCTTATACCTGCAGCAGCACCACTAACGATACCATTATAAATGATAACATCAGAAACGTTGCTCACAGCAATTGCAGTGCCGTCACTTACCGTAAAGCCGTTCAAGTTTAAGGTTACCCCACTTGCAGCAATAGTAATTGCCGAACCTTCTGTTGCCTGTGTAATGTTATTTATCACGCAATAAGTACCAGCTTCAGTAATAGTTGTAGGAGCACTTATTGTATGGGCAACATCACAGCCATCAGTGAGAAGCTCTTTAATACAAGCAAGTTTAGAACAATTATCCTGGCAACAGTCAAGAAGATCTTCTAGCTTAGTAAGAACTTCTGTCATATCACATGTTAATGTGCAATCAAAATCAAGATTGGTGATTGTTGTGTAAATATCACCAAGGATATTCCAAGTAACTCTAAAGTTGCTTTGTGTTTGCTCACAACAGTCTACAATTGCGGTAAGCACTTCACTCAAATCACATGTCAATGTGCAATCAAAGTTAAGGTTACGAATCATTGATTGTGTTTCTAAACAACATTCTTCAAGTTGATTAAGCCTGCTT
>JBFXKR010000014.1:0-9838 GCA_050173595.1 Candidatus Berkiella sp. | reverse complement strand
TACCTTAGGTTTTCAGCGTGTTTTGCAAAGAGCGGTCTTTCATGTGCAATCAGCAGGAAGAGAAGAAGTTACTGGTGCTAATGTGTTGGCTGCTATTTTCAGTGAGCAAGAAAGTCAAGCAGTTTATTTTCTTAAACAGGAAAATATTACACGTTTAGATGTGGTTAATTTTATCTCACATGGTATCTCTAAAGTTGAAGAACCTCGTGAGATGGATGAGCCAGATATTGAACAACCCATGGATCATGAAGGTGTACATGAATCACCCGCTAAGAGTCCATTAGAAGCTTATGCGATTAATTTAAATCAATTGGCGAAACAAGGAAAAATTGATCCGCTGATTGGTCGTACTCAAGAATTAGAACGTACTGTTCAGATTTTATGTCGTCGTCGAAAGAACAACCCACTTTATGTTGGTGAAGCAGGTGTAGGTAAGACGGCCATTGCTGAAGGTTTAGCTAAGGCCATTGTAGAAGGCAAAGTCCCTCGTGCTTTAGGGCATTGTACGGTCTATGCATTAGACTTAGGCTCATTATTAGCTGGTACCAAATATCGTGGTGACTTTGAAAAACGTTTTAAATCATTGTTACAACATCTACGTCGTGATTCGGGTGCTGTACTCTTTATTGATGAAATTCATACCATTATTGGCGCAGGTGCTGCCTCAGGTGGCGTCATGGATGCCTCTAATTTAATTAAACCGATGTTGGCTACAGGCGATTTACGTTGCATTGGTTCAACAACTTACCAAGAATATCGTGGTATTTTTGAAAAAGACAGGGCGCTTGCGCGACGTTTTCAAAAAATTGATATTCGAGAACCTTCTGTAGAAGAAACGATTCGGATCTTAAAGGGTATTAAATCTCACTTTGAGCATCATCATCAAATTCGCTATACCGGTGCAGCATTAAAAGCAGCCGCCGAATTAGCAGGAAGATATATCCGTGACAGATTCTTGCCTGATAAAGCGATAGATGTGGTGGATGAGGCTGGTGCTTTTCAGCGGTTATTGCCTGAGCGTCGTCGCAAGAAAGTGATTGGCGTTAAAGAAGTTGAACATATCGTGGCAAGAATGGCCAGTATTCCTTCTAAGTCTGTTTCAAGCTCTGATAAAAGCTTATTAGCGGGTTTAGAGTTTGATCTAAAAGAAAAAGTATTTGGGCAAGATAAAGCCATTCATTGTCTTGCTACAGCAGTTAAAATGGGTCGATCAGGGTTAAGCGATCCTGACAAACCAGTTGGTTGCTTTTTGTTTGCAGGCCCAACAGGGGTTGGTAAAACAGAAGTATCCAAGCAGTTAGCAAAATCATTGGGCGTAGAGCTCATTCGTTTTGATATGTCCGAATATATGGAAAGCCATACGGTTTCAAGATTAATTGGCGCACCTCCAGGGTATGTAGGATATGATCATGGTGGGCTATTAACAGAAGCTGTGACCAAAAATCCTCATTCTGTTGTGTTGTTAGATGAAATTGAAAAAGCGCATCCTGATGTATTTAACTTATTGTTGCAGGTAATGGATCATGGATCTTTAACTGACACCAATGGACGTAAAGCTGATTTTAGGCATGTTACCCTGATTATGACAACGAACGCAGGGGCAGCCTTAATGGATAGAAACACCATTGGCTTTAAGGAACAAGAACATCGTGCTGATGGGCTTGGTGCTATCCAAAAGACATTTACGCCTGAATTTAGAAATCGCTTAGATGCCATTATTCAGTTTGATCCTTTAGATGAAAAAGTCATTTCTCGTGTTGTGGATAAATTTATTGATGAATTAACCAAACGCTTGGATGAAAAAGAAGTCACGATTGAAGTTGATTCTAAAGCGCGAAGATGGCTTGCTGAAAAAGGTTATGACAAGAAAATGGGCGCAAGACCGATGGCGCGTCTCATTCAAGAACAACTCAAAAAGCCACTGGCCGATGAGTTGTTATTTGGCAGATTATCGTTGGGTGGATCAGTTGAGGTAACTGCCGATGAAAATGGTATTTGTCTCGCCGTGTTTGAGCCCAGCGAATAAATCAAAAAAGGCCTATTATCATAGGCCTTTTTAATTTCTAATCTTCATCTTGGGTTGAATCTTTGTCCGGACTCTTGCCGTCGCGGTTACGGAAGATAATGCGGCCTTTGGTGAGATCATAAGGGGTAAGCTGAACGGTAACGCGATCCCCTGTTAAAATTCGGATATAGTTCTTTCTCATTCTGCCGGAAATATGAGCTGTAACAATATGCTTGTTGTCGAGTTCTACTCTAAACATGGTATTGGGTAGGGTTTCAGTCACCGTACCTTCCATTTCAATATGATCTTCTTTTGCCATAGCCCTTCCTAACAATTATAAAATTTGCCGCGCCATGGTACCAAAAATTAGCGATTCAAGAAACTCCCTAACCAATTTAGTCAAAGATATCTATAGTCCATTTACCAACTTTAGTTTCAAGTTCATTATTCTTGGTAACTTTTTCTAGAAATAGCGCTCTTGGGATAGATTTTGTCCCTAATGAGGCGAGGTGCTCACTTGGCATTTGGCAGTCTATAAACTCAAAACCCCATTTTTTTAATTGTTTCACCAGAAAGACAAGTGCTATTTTGGAAGAATTACTAACTAAGCTAAACATAGATTCTCCAAAAAACAGTTTTCCCAAAGACAATCCATAGATCCCCCCAACAAGTTGCCCCTCTTGGTAAACTTCCAAAGAATGGGCATAACCCATGTTATGCAAAGTGACATAGGCTTCTTTCATTTGTGGTGTAATCCAGGTACCCGGAAACACTTTACGGGTATCACGACATTGCGCAATGACTTTCTCAAACTGGGTATCCATTTTGATTTCAAACTGATGATGTTTTAAGACTTTTTGCATGCTATGTGAAATGTGTAAATCGTCTAAGAACAAAACCGCTCTAGGATCCGGGCACCACCATAAAATCGGGCCATCGTCATACCATGGAAATATTCCATGTTGGTAGGCATTGATTAATCGTTGAGGCTGCAAATCGCCGCCCACGGCGAGTAAGCCGTTGGGCTCTTTGAGGGCGCTTTGCACAGGGGGAAAGTAATGGACGTCCTCAGTTAAAGCAATGAGGCGTTCATCCTTACTCATGTTAAGACGTCTAAATATTTTTCAGCATCTAAAGCCGCCATACAGCCTGTACCCGCAGAGGTAACAGCTTGACGATAAACATGATCCGCAACATCCCCAGCTGCGAAAACACCAGGTACACTGGTTGCCGTTGCATTACCTTTAATGCCACTGTTAACCACGATATAGCCATCCTGCATTTTAAGCTGATTTTCAAATATCTGGGTATTAGGAGAGTGACCAATAGCAATAAAGACCCCATCTAGGTTCAAAGTGGTAGTATCGTTGGTTTTTACGTTTCTTAATTTAACACCAGTGACGCCCATTTCATCACCCAATACTTCTTCTAAGGTGTGCTCCCATAGCAAAGTCACATTTCCTTTTTCTGATTTTTCAAGGAGTTTTTGTTGCAGTATTTTTTCAGCGCGAAGTGAACTGCGACGATGTACTAATGTGACGCTAGCGGCAATATTAGACAAATAAAGTGCTTCTTCAACTGCGGTATTGCCACCCCCGATAACCACTACTTTTTTATTACGATAAAAAAAGCCATCGCAGGTTGCACAAGCAGAAACACCTTTACCCATATAGGCCTGCTCGGAGGGCAAACCAAGGTATTTAGCAGAAGCGCCAGTGGCGATAATCAACGCATCGCAGGTATAGGTTGTGCCTGAATCCCCTTTGAGTGTAAAAGGGCGCGATTTGAAATCTACTTCAAGGATATGATCAAAAATGATCTGGGTGTTAAACCGTAAAGCATGTTGCTCCATACGCTCCATGAGCGCAGGCCCTTGTAATCCTTCAACATCGCCTGGCCAATTATCTACATCCGTTGTGGTGGTAAGTTGGCCCCCTTTTTGTAAGCCAGTTATTAACACAGGATTGAGATTTGCTCTGGCAGCATAAACAGCGGCGCTATAACCTGCTGGTCCTGAGCCAAGAATGATTAAGCGATGATGAATTCGTTCTGACATAAGATTTACCCTGAGTATTATTTTCTGCAGCTGACCATATTACGGTATGTCTTATGCAGGCGTCAAAGCAGGACAATTAGCGTGCGAGTCGTGCTAGAATAAAAACAAATCTAGCTTAAAGACGATGGAATCGTAATGAAACAAGCCACAAGAAGACAAACTGAGGCAAATAAGCAGGTGCAAGTAAATCAGCGGATCAGGGAAGGGGCGCTTATCTTGCTGAGTTCTTTTGCCATCTACCTTTTAATTGCCCTAATTACTTATAACGACGCTGATCCAGCATGGTCTCATACTGGCATTAACCAAGAGGTGCGTAATGCAGCTGGATTAACTGGCGCTTGGTTTTCAGACATTTTCTTTTCTTTATTTGGTTACATGGCTTATTTGGTTCCTCTCGCACTGACATTAGGTGGTTTTTACATTTACAAAGAAGAGACCAGCCAAGGTAGTCCACTCATTTGGAGTATTAGAGGATTTGGCTTGCTGTTGGCATTAACTTCCAGTTGCGGCTTAGCTACTTTGCACTTGGTTAAGTCTATTCAACCGCTGCCAATGAGTACGGGCGGATTGCTAGGGAGCATTGTTAAATCAGGTACGGTTGCCTACCTTAACCCCTTAGGCGCAAGTATTATTCTTTTTGCCCTTTTTTTAATAGGTATTACATTGTTTACAGGCCTTTCCTGGTTTGATCTGATGCAAGGCGCTGGTAAACAATCGCTCAAAGCGGTACAACAACAAGGTGCATTGCGTCCTATGTTGGAAAAAGCCTTTGAAAAGGCAAGACAAATGAAGTTGCCCACTTGGGAAGATTTCCCAAGCTTAAGCAATACATCAAATGAGACTTTGCAAAAGCTTCCCGAGCAGCCGCAGCAATTGTTAGCGCAAGAAGATGATGTTTTTTCAGAACCGCTACCTCCCATCAGAAGCATCAAAAAAAGCAAACCTAAAATTGAAAAAGAAACAACCGCAGGCGTGATAAAGCGCGCCATCGCCAGAAAAACTTCGGATGATACAGCCTTAGAAGTACCCACCTCCCGTGGGTTTCAAGATCATGAATTACCGTCGCTTTCCTTGCTTGAAATGGCAGAGAAAAAATCTCGCCATGGCTATAGCAATACACAATTACAAGAGCTATCACGCTTGGTTGAAACGCGCTTACTTGAGTTTGGTGTAGAAGCGAAGGTAGTAGGGGTGTTACCGGGGCCAGTGATAACACGCTTCGAATTAGATCTTGCAGCGGGTATCAAAGTAAATAAAATCACCTCTTTAGCCAAAGATTTAGCGCGTTCATTATCTGTCGTGAGCGTGCGTGTGGTAGAAGTGATCCCAGGCAAGTCAGTGGTTGGATTAGAGATCCCCAATGCCCATCGTGAATTAGTTCGTCTTAAAGAAGTGCTTGAAGATGACGCTTACCAACAAGCACCCTCAGCATTGACCTTAGCGCTAGGTAAAGACATCGCTGGGCGGCCAGTTGCAGTCGATTTAGCAAAGATGCCGCATTTATTAGTCGCTGGCACCACAGGCTCAGGAAAATCGGTTGGTATTAATGCCATGCTATTGAGCATTTTGTATAAGTCTTCTCCAGAAGATATCAGGATGATCTTAATTGATCCCAAAATGCTAGAGCTTGCTGTTTATGACAATATTCCCCACTTATTAACGCCCGTTGTTACTGATATGAAAGATGCGGCTAATGCGTTGCGTTGGTGTGTTGCTGAGATGGAGCGTCGTTATCAAGTGATGGCGGCTATTGGCGTTAGAAATTTAGCAGGATATAACCAAAAAGTTGAAGCCGCCAATAAAAGTAAAAATCCAATTCTTGATCCCTTATGGCATCCACAGAGCACTGAAAAGCCAGAACCTTTAGAGAAATTACCCATTATCGTGGTGGTGGTGGATGAGTTTGCCGATATGATCATGGTGGTTGGCAAAAAGGTGGAAGAGCTCATTGCTCGTATTGCCCAAAAAGCCAGAGCCGCGGGCATTCATTTAATCTTAGCAACCCAGCGTCCTTCGGAGGATGTGATTACGGGTTTAATTAAGGCGAATGTGCCAACCCGTATTGCCTTTCAAGTGTCATCGCGTATTGATTCTCGCACCATTTTAGATCAATCAGGCGCAGAGCAGTTGCTTGGGCATGGGGATATGCTCTATTTACCTCCAGGGGTAGGGGTTCCTCATCGTATTCATGGTGCCTTTGTCAGTGATGAAGAAGTTCATAAAGTTGTGAACCAATTACGTAAATTAGGGAAGCCAACTTATATTGAAAGCGTGGTACAATCTACCTCCAGCGCCTTCTCATCTGAAGAAGGGGATATTGATGAGTTATATGACCAAGCTATTGTTGTGGTGACAGAAGCAAGGAAAGCATCAATCTCGCTTGTGCAAAGGCGTTTGAAAATTGGTTATAACCGCGCAGCCAGGCTAATAGAGCAAATGGAAGCCCAAGGCGTTGTAAGCTCGGTGCAATCTAATGGAACCAGAGAAGTGTTGGCACCGCCCCCTGTTGAATCTAGATAGTTTTACTGAGGATTGTATGAAAAAATTGTTAAGTATTTTAAGCGTTGCTTTATTTTGCTGTACAACCTTGAATGCCGCGCCACCTGAGCTACAAAGTGCTGAAGAAGCGCTCATTGCTTCTTTACATAAAATTGCTACCTTCAAAGCGCATTTTGTGCAAAAAATCAATGATGCTAATGGTGAGCATGTTGCCAAATCACAAGGTGATATCATGGTGCGTCGTCCAGGAAAATTTTATTGGAAGAGTGAATCTCCGGATCCTATTTTAGTGGTTGCTGACGGTAACTACTTATGGACTTACGATATTGATTTATCGCAAGTAACCAAACAAAAGCTAAATGATGCACTGGGCAGTTCACCTGCTGCTATATTGGCGGGCTCTTTAGATTCGATAAAATCAAATTTTAAAATTTCTAAAGTGAAAAATGAACAATGTGCTAAAAGTGATGAATGTTATTTATTACGACCAAAGCAAAAGGATGCCACTTTTGCCGATATCCAGATTGGTTTCTTGCAAGGAAAATTAACCCAAGTGCGTATGCGCGATCCCCTTGGCCAAGATGTTTCTACTATTTTCACTAAAGTACAAATTAACCAAGGCGTGCAAGATAAGCTTTTTGCTTTTGTTCCTCCAGAAGGGGTTGATATTATTCAAGCAGGCAGTTAAATGAGTCAACCTCTTGCGGCAAAATTGCGGCCAAGAACGCTCGATGAGTATATTGGCCAAAGCCACTTAATCGGAAAAAATGCCCCCTTACGCTATTGCATTGAACAGGGCAAATTGCACTCGATGTTATTTTGGGGCCCGCCTGGCACAGGTAAAACTACCTTAGCTAAAATTATCGCGAGCAACGCCAATGCGGCATTTATCGCACTTTCGGCGGTACTGGCTGGCGTAAAAGATATTCGTGAAGCTATAGACAAAGCAAAAACAACTCGCGAAGAAGAGGGCAAAGCCACTATCTTGTTTATTGATGAAATTCATCGTTTTAATAAGGCCCAGCAAGATGCCTTATTACCCTTTGTAGAAGATGGTACGGTTTATTTTATTGGGGCCACAACAGAAAACCCTTCTTTTGAAGTGAATAACGCCTTGCTCTCACGCTGCCGTGTTTATGTGCTAAACACCTTAAGCGAGGCAGATTTAACCAAGGTGCTCAAGCGCGCACTTGAAGATAAAGAAAGGGGCTTAGGTGAACTTGGATTAACGTTGTCACCAAGCAGTATTGAAAAGATAGTGAAATCGTCTGATGGTGATGCTAGACGTTTATTAACCATTTTAGAAGTCATCGCTTCGCGCGCGCAACAAGAGCAAACGCTCAGTGATGAGTTGATTGAACAGATTCTACAGCAAGATTATCGTCGCTTTGATAAAGGTGGCGATCTTTTTTATGATCAAATTTCTGCTTTGCATAAATCAGTACGGGGCTCAAACCCCGATGCTGCGCTTTATTGGTTATGTCGCATGTTAGATGGCGGATGCTCTCCTGAATATATCGCCAGACGCGTTGTGCGCATGGCTAGCGAAGATATTGGCAATGCTGAGCCTAGGGCTTTGGGCATGGCGATTGATGCCTGGCAAGCGCTGGAGCGCTTAGGTAGCCCAGAAGGTGAGCTTTGTTTGGCGCAAGTCATTACCTATCTTGCTTGCGCCCCAAAGAGCAATGCTGTTTATATGGCGTATCAGCACGTAAAAGCAGATGTCCAAAAGCTGCCTTCTTATCCTGTTCCCATTCATATTCGTAATGCACCAACTACGATGATGAAGAAAATGGGACATGGTAAAAATTATCGTTATGATCCTGATGAGCCTGATGGCTTTGCACGAGGGCAAACTTACTTTCCTGACGAAATGGGGGAGAAACATTATTATTTTCCTGTTGAAAAAGGAATGGAAATCAAGATTGCACAAAAATTACGTTTTTTAAGAGAAACTGAAGAACAATAGCTTTCATTAACAAAAAAGAGAAAGATTCATGATCGATCCAAATGTTGTTAGAAATAATTTAGACCAAGTGGTGGCAAACTTAGCGAAACGTGGTGTTCGTGTTGATGGCGATAAATTACGTTCATTAGAAGAGCAACGAAAAGAGCTTCAAGTCAAAACACAAACATTACAAAGTCAGCGCAATATGCTTTCCAAAGAAATTGGTCAAGCAAAAGCGAAAAAGAATGAACAAGAAGCGAATTTGCTTTTAGAGAAAGTTGAAACGGTCAGAGTTGATTTGGACGTGATTGAAAAGCAATTTGAAGCAGTCCAGCAAGAGCTCAATGCTTATCTTGCTACTTTGCCCAACATGGTACATGACTCGGTTCCCGAGGGAAAAAGCGAGGAAGATAATGTAGAAGTTCGACGATGGGGCACGCCTAAAACATTTGATTTTACGCCACTTGATCATGTTGATTTAACCCATAAATCATCCACAATTGATTTTGAAACTGCCACTAAGATCTCTGGCGCACGATTTGTGGTGCTTCGTGGTGACGTTGCGAAATTGCACCGCGCCCTGGCTCAATTCATGCTTCACATTCACACGCAAGAGCATGGTTATGAAGAAATGTATGTGCCATATTTGGTAGAAGCACATGCTTTATACGGCACAGGTCAATTGCCAAATTTAAGTGAAGACTTATTTCACCTTAAAGGGGAAAAAGCATTGAGCCTAATTCCCACTTCCGAAGTGTCGCTCACCAATACCGTGCGCGATTCAATTATTCCGGCACAAAATCTACCCATCAAAATGACCAGTCATAGTCCGTGTTTTAGAAGTGAAGCTGGTTCTTATGGTAAAGATACCAAAGGGATGATTCGCCAGCACCAGTTTGACAAAGTTGAGATGGTGCAAATTGTGAGCCCTGATAAATCCTATGACGCTTTGGAGGAAATGACAGGGCATGCCGAAAAGATATTGCAAAAATTGGAATTACCTTATCGAGTCATGGCGCTTTGTTCGGGTGATATTGGTTTTGCGGCTGCAAAAACATACGACTTAGAAGTTTGGTTGCCAAGTCAACAAAAGTATCGTGAGATTTCTTCTTGTTCAAACACCGAGAGCTTTCAAGCGCGGCGAATGCAGGCACGTTTTCGGGGCGCAAATGGCAAACCAGAGCTAGTACATACTTTAAATGGTTCAGGGTTAGCAGTGGGTAGAGCGTTAATTGCCGTTTTAGAAAATTATCAAAATAAAGAAGGTAATGTGACTGTGCCGAGCGCGTTGTATCCATTTATGGGTGAAACGAAGGAAATTAAACTAGCA
>JBFXKR010000013.1:0-9953 GCA_050173595.1 Candidatus Berkiella sp. | reverse complement strand
ATAGTTGTGTCTTATCTTTTTCAAATTGACTCGCATTTGCGAAATGCTCAAATCTAAAATAACCTAAATAGGTTTCAGGAGATTTGGATTCATACGGACTATTTTCTGATGACTCAATAGTATTGCTAGCCTTGTTTTTGTCTAATAGCACCTTGATATTATGCTCAGTTATGTTATACGCGCCCTCGCCAAAATGGGTATACACCACTTGTCCTGACTTATCTATAAGGTAATGCGCAGGCCAATATAAATTGTGATAGGCCTGCCAGGTATTTAATCCATTATCTACTGCAACGGGATAATTAATCCCAAATCGTTTTATCGCATCTTCAATATTGCTAATTTTTCGTTCAAACTCAAACTCTGGGGAATGTACCCCAACAATAACAAGGCCATCCTCGCGATATTTTTTATCCCAAGCAGTGATATAAGGCAGAGTTCTAATACAATTGATGCAAGAATATGTCCAAAAATCAATCAGTACTACCTTCCCTTTAAGCGAAGCCATGGTGAGTGGTGTGCTATTAAGCCATGCACTAATGCCTTCAAAATCTGGCGCCTTATAAGGTATTGTTAAAGGATTAATTAATTCCATGCTCTGAGACTGAATTGGCTGCTCTTCCGTTTTGCTTGCAGATGTAAATAATTGATAGTCGCTCATCATATACACAACACTCAATAATATTAAAACTCCCAAAATCATTCGGATTGCTTGCGCATTTTTCTGCAAAAAGCCAAGCCTGATAACAATATCTCGCCCAATAAGCGCTATCATCAGCATGGGGATGCTCACCCCAAGTGAAAATGAGACAACCAATAAAAAACTGTTTAAACTACTTTCCTGGCGTATTACCTGAATTAAAGCGGAAGCAAGAATGGGGCCGGCACAAGGTGTCCAGACAAATCCAATTAAACCACCTATAAATAATCCACTGATAAAACCATTCTTTTGTTTGATATTAATTAGCGCCACATTATTTAACCTTTGAGTCAAAGTCTCATAGATAGCAAAAAGTGGCTTAAATATAAGCACAAGTCCAAACGATGCCAATAAAACGAGGGAAATCGTCTTAAGCAAATCTAAATCAATAGAAAGGCTTCTTAACAATGTCGCAGCGCCTAAAGCAAAAAAACTAAAGCATAGGATGAAACCTAAAATGATACCATAGGGTCTTGCTTTACCACCTTCTATAGAGGCACTGAGCGTAATTGGAAGCACTGGCAAAATGCATGGTGATGCTATTAGCGCCAGCCCTTCAATAAAACTGAGCCCAATTTCTACGATATTGATTGCCATTAGATTAAGGGTTCCCTATTATTAATCTTAAGTTTAGCCAGGATAAGAAATTATGTTTAGGATTTCCCCTGAAATTTCAATTAAAAACGCTGAAATAGCGTTTAGTTTCATTCGTTCGCCAGGCCCAGGCGGGCAAAATGTGAATAAAGTATCAACGGCAGTGGTACTTAGATTTAATATAAATACATCAACCTCATTAAGTGATGAAATTAAGGAAAATTTATATAAAAAATTTCCTTCAAAAATTACGGCAAATGGGGAAATTATTATTAAAGCGAGTCGTTATAGAACACAACTATCAAATAAAGAAGATGCCCTCACACGGTTGGCTCTGATGATAATTCAAGCAGCCCATAAGCCTAAAAAGCGTTTAAAATCAAAACCTTCCAAAGCAGCCAAGCAAAAGCGCTTGGACGCTAAGAAAATACATAGCCAAAAGAAATCTTCAAGAAAATTAAATAAAGATCTAGACTGAACAGATTTAACGACAATTTTGTTTCTAGGGAATCAAGGTATATGTATTATTTTGCTATTCATTTTGGGATTATCTTCAGCTTGCGTTACTGCATTGAGAATGACTGACAGCATAATAATCGCTAATAATAAGCCAGCACCTTTGAAGATATTGATCATTTCTACAGTTATCAATGTTTTTGAAGGAATATATGACAAATTGTAGCTGATAAAACAAAACCAACCCAATATAAGATTGGTCGCTAACAAAGTAAATTGCGGTTGGTATAAAAAAAAATCGCGAATGGTGATGCCATTCGCGACTTTTTATAGATTACTCAAGAGATTTAAGCTTTCTTAGCTCTCTTTTTGCGAGCTTTAGCTCTTGGCTTTTTAGCTACCGCTGGTTTAGCAGCTGAAGCTTTCTTTGATTTTCTTCTTTTTTTAGCTTTTGGCTTTGCAGCAACAGCAGACTTAGCTGTCTTTTTTACAGCTTTTCTAACTGATTTGCGCTTTTTAGCAGGTGATTTACGAGCTTTCTTAGGAGCTGCGGCTTTTGCTTTAGAAGCAACTTTACGCTTTTTAGCAGGTGACTTCTTAGTAGCAGCTTTCTTTTTACGAGCGATCATTAAATATCTCCTCACTTATGGTAGCTATCACAAATCTAGCACAGAAGTTTAGAAAAATAAAATAATATCTAGCCTTGACCAAATTTCTTTTGATTTTTTTCAAAACTTTCGTGATTAAATTGTGCCTTAAGAACAAATCAAAATTTTATCCTTAAAAAATTTTACGATTCATTAAGGACTTAGCTTCGTACCGGGTGACTCACCCGATTTTGTTCAGGGCCATTTTACATTAAGTCATCTGTCATTGACTAGTAAAGTTTCTGATTGCTTTGTAGGAAAATAACCATTTCATTAAAAATAATGACCATAATATGACCAAGAAGGTCATATTATGGTTACGAAAATCATTTTTTTATTTTCAATCAACATTAGTTTATCCAAAATGTATACTCTGCATTTTCAATTGCTCAACATGCATTTAAAGGTACAGATTTAATTAAAAAATAGAATTTGAGTTTCGTTACTTAGGAAATGAGGGGACCTACCATGACAAATAGCGGCCCAACGGATACGCTTACCAAAGAAAATGTCCAAAGCATTTATGTTAAAGCAGCAAGTGAAGGGAATACTGTAAAAATGCTTGAAATTGACAAATTAGACCTGTGTGAAGCGATTGATAAAGATGCTCGTCTTAAGGCTATTTGCGAGGTGCTTCCCATCGTCCCCTACCCGGTCGCACTTTATTACATGAATGATCATATCAAGGGGGTGACGCCTCAAATGAGGCAGCAAATCATCAGCCATGCACAAGAACAACAACTGATAAGCGCAAACATAGCTACAACATTTATTCGGCATTTTGAACAGCAATCAACAGGCTTAAAACCTGAAGGACAAACTGCGGCAACAGCCCCGACAAGTAGCCGTAAACGCAAAAAATTTTAAGAAATACAGTGCTGCTTAATGAATAAGATTGGTTTTTTTCCACTTATTCGTTTTGTAGCGCAAATAATAGCAAGCAAAAAGAATAACGCAGAATATTGTAACCAATTTCATTGTTAGCATCGGCGATCCCTCTAGTACGACAACAAACAAATAAATTGGCATAATACAGAGCAACCAAGTGCCAAAGGAATTCATAAACATAATGAAACGCGTATCTCCAGCCGCTGTTAAAATGCCATCAATAACCCATGCCATACCGTCAAATACATAGGCCAACCATAACCATAAGCAACTCATTTCTATCAGTTCGCGCAAATGAGAAATATCTGAGCTGCCATTTTCAAGCGGAATAAAAAATTCAACTAGCAAACTGGGGTATAGTACTAATGGAATGGCTAAAAACATGGCTAGAATAAATTGCAAATATAAGCCTGTCATTAATATTTCGCTGACTTTATGCCATTTTTTGGCGCCAATATAATTTGAGGCAAAAGCAGTCACACCCATCTGTAAACCTTCTGTAATGAATGAAAATAACATCCAAATACTAAAGCCAATGGTAATCACAGTGACATGCTCAAGACTTCTATTAGCTAATATATACATCACACAAGCCCAAGCAGCCGTGCCTGCCATATGACCAATCGAATTAGGGAATCCTACCTTGATGCATTTTAAAAACAATTGTTTATCAAATTGCCATCGGTGGGTGTGATAACGCTGTTGATATTTGGGCTTTAAGAAGAACGCAAATAACCCTAAGGCCACAAACATTTCAGAGATACCCGTTGCTATGGCTGCCCCCTTTGCACCCATTTCAGGAATCCACCCTTTAACGCCAAACACAAGTAGCCATACTAAAACTAAATTTAAAGCATTAGCAAAGATAACTGACACCGCGATAGTTTTGACATGACCGCGCCCCACAAAGAATCCTGTTAACGCGCCAACCAAGGGGTAGCTGCCACCTAAGGCCATCATCCAAGCAAAGTATTCATAGCCTTGCGAACCTAGCTCTTTGGGTATAAAAATTTGCTGCCCAAATAAACCCATCAATAACATGGCTATGGCACAAATCAATGAAAACCAAATCATTTGCCATACTGGTCTTGCTACATTATTAAATTGTTGCGCCCCATTAAATTGGCCAACAAATACTTCAGCAATCATCGCAATCGACATTGCACCAAACTGAAAAATATACGCAATATTACCTGCGGTGGTTGCCACAATCATGGCATTGGTATCATATTTAGCGAGTATCACTCTACCAATAAAATTCATTAGGGAACCTGATAATGCGGTTAGCATTAAAGGAAAGCACATCATCCACAATTGACGCAGCATGCTCTTGTGCGTTGTGAGCGTGCCTTTTAAATCACTTGTATTTGATGTCAATAACATAGCTAACCTTTAATCCGAGCTGGTTCGAGTAATTCATTTATTGCATGAAAAATGTTTATTTTTTTTCAACACAAAGCAAATATGGATTTGCGTTTAACGTTTGTGACACGTTAATTATTTTCGATGATTTTTATAAGCTTGACGCTTATAAATATATAAGCAGATATCGCTTGATATATTTCAATAGCATTTATTTGTTTTAAATAATGCTTTTAATATGATGTGAATATTATGCCACAAATAGGCATAAAAGTCCTGCCAGTCAGACTTGTTTTTGCTCTTGTTATCTGGATTTATAGCACTAAATATGAGTTTAAAGAGTGTAGCTAAATGTAATTTGGATGTTGTGTATCTAAACCTTAGTATTACTATCTTTTGCTGATAAAATTTATACTATTTATTCAAAAAAATTGAGGTGACAGCTATGCGCATCAATGTTAAATTGCAGCTAATAAGCAAACAAATAGTTATATAACTTAGTTATGTGTTGTGCAGTTTATATGCCTATAGTCACCCCTTATCACCCAATTATTACCATTTATCGACTATTCATTGCGTGAGCATGCAGTGGTTGATACCTTTCATGTCATAACAACAACGTTACTTAAGGAGATAAAAAATGCGTGCACTATCAACAAATGAAGTGAACCATGTTTCAGGTGGGGATGCGGATGCATTCGTAGCTAGTTTGATTATTGGCGGTATCGTCACAGCAGGACTCATCTCCGCTGCAAATCAACCTTACTACTATTCAAGCCCTTATTATAGCTATGGATATGATTACTATGTCTATGATCCTTACTTTTACGCAACACCCTATTCCTCAACGGTCGTCGTATATGATGACTACTACTACGATGACGTTATTTACGTTTACTAATTAATAAATAAAATAGGAATAAATTTTATGAGCATTCGCGCTGTTTTTGGTATCGGGGCTACCGTTGGGTTTATCACAGCATCCTTGTTGGGTTCGCCGATTTTACCAGCCTTAGTTTATGGTTTATTGACTGGCAGCGTTTTTGCTGCGATTGCAGCAACGCCTCCAGGACGACAAGGTATTGCCGTTGTTCATCATAGAAGCCCCTCTTGGTTTGTTTGGCCTTCATTTAGGTCAGGCGTCGCTCACCGAAGAGTGCATGGTGCGACAGTAGTGCCACCAAGAGCAGCTGTGCACACATCAAGACCAGCTGCTGTGCACGTAAATACCCACAGTCAAAGCAGTGGTTGGTTTCCAAGCATGCCAAGCTTTGGTGGTGGTGCGAGCACAACGACTGTGCATCGTGCGCCAAATTCAAGACCAGTTGCAACAACCACCTCTGTTCATGGCGGCGGTACGCGTCATAGTGCAACTTCTGCTGTGCCAGCACATGCGCATAATGTTAGAACAACAAGAACCATCTTCAGATAGTGCCTTCAACATGCTTAACTTTATGGTTAAGCATGTTTCCTCTCTTTCAACACCCCTTTGATAAATTGCTTAAATATACAGTCTTTTTTTGTCTAAGATTTATATTGGTTTTTATCAAGAGGAGTAACACTTAATGAAAACTGTTATTAAAGTCATTCCTATTGTTGCACTGTTAGGTTTAACAGGCTGCGATGGCATGAATCATACAGAGCAAAATGTTTTAGGTGGCGCAGCGATTGGTGCCGTTGGTGGCGCTGCAATCGGCTCAATTTCAGGTAACGCAGGTGCAGGCGCACTGATTGGTGCGGGTGTAGGTGCTGTTGGTGGCTATATTTATGATAGCAATCGATACCGTTATAGAGATCGCTACTATTACGACTATTAAAATATAAAGTAGTTATTTTTAAATTAAAAGCTCCCCTAGTTTGGGGGAGCTTATTTTTTTGCTACAATTTTATTGCCGGTTTTTTGAGCATCTTGCGCTTTCTTAGCGTCGCTATCTGCCTCAACAACAACATCTTTAAGTTCATCGTTTTGATCTCTTAGCTCAACATTTTCACCTTCTAATGTTTCTTTAGCATGTTCAGTTGCTTCTCTTAAAGCTGCTAGCCGTTGGGCTCTTGTTTGTTTTTCGCCTGTTGGGTTAGCTGGGTGAAATGCAACAGGTGCTTTATGTCCTGCTTCATAATCATCTGCATGATGCGGCGCTTGGGTTGGGCAACAGCAACAACATAATTTATCGCGCAATGCTTGTAAAAAAGCAAAACAACAAGAATCTGTGGCAGCAAGATCATCATTAGCATCATCTAATTCATTGCCAGCTTTCTGGACATTATCATGAATACGTCCAACCGTAGCTCCTTGCTGATGAATCCTTTGCGCATCCGCATCCTCGCGCTCAACGATGTCCATAACGGTGTCTTCTAAATGATCAATGGCTGCGGGATCTACCCTATCGCCACCCTTTTGTCCATCTTTAATTTTTAATTTGCTTACATCATCGGCTAGCGCTTCGACATCCGCATCGTCATTTTTAGCACCACCCGTTGTGGTTTGCTTCATCTTTACGGCTGATTTTTTATGATGTTTATCATTTTTCGCGCCTTGAGTACTCATTTATCCGCCTTAAGCAATGCTTATAAAGCAGATAACTATAATGCAGCCCATAATGCATTAATACTGCTTAAAACATCAGCGAAATAAACGTCGTCATAAAAAATAGGTTAAATACCTTCAAGTAGCATCAGGCATTCTTTTTTTGATAGGTACCAATCAAAATGGCCTCATCTATTACATGACCTGCCATGGCTTGACGCAATTGATCTGAAGTGGGTCTATCAAGATCTGGCAACAACACATTTAGCGCATATAGCTTATGAAAATAGCGGTGGCGTCCAATAGGAGGGCAAGGACCACCATAATCTTGATTATGCCAACTTGTGGTGCCACGAAGTGTGCCTTTAGGGAGCTCATGTAGCAGTACATTTTCTTTTAAACCAATGCTATTAGGATCGATGTTATACAATATCCAATGATCCCAGATCATTTTGGGAGCAGCCGGATCTGGCGCATCAGGATCATCAACAATTAAAACCAGTGATTTAGTAGTTTCTGGGACATCTTCCCAACTCAAGGGCGGAGAATAATTATCACCCTCACAAGTATATTTGGTTGGAATTTCAGTGTTTTCTTCAAATTCACTTGATTTAATTCTCATGACGCATCCTCTCATGAATGATGTCAGCAAAATTTTTAATAAGGATTGTACAAGTAAATAGCAGATTAGCGAGTAAAATTCATCCTTTAATGCATACAACCTGTTTTAATGTATATAGCACCTCAACTAAATCACTTTGGTTTTCCATCACTTCATCGATGTTTTTATAAGCGCTGGGGATTTCATCTAATACATGGTTATCTTTGCGACACTCTACCCCTTGGGTTTGAGCTTTGAGATCATGGACAGTAAATTGAGATTTTGCTGCACTTCTACTGAGTTTTCTGCCCGCCCCATGTGAGCAAGAATTAAAAGCAGTTTTCGATCCTTTACCTTTAACAATGAATGATTTTGCCCCCATGCTGCCAGGTATAATACCTAAATCACCCAAGCCTGCTTTAATCGCGCCTTTTCTCGTGACATAAACTTGCTCATCATGATGTACTTCTTTGGTAACATAGTTATGATGACAATTGATCGCCTGCTCAAGTATCTGAAATGGCGGTAAATGCGATTGAAGTACCTTTAAAATAAGATCCATCATTTCATGTCGATTAGCATAAGCATAATCTTGTGCACATAAAACCGCTTCAAGATAGTCATCAAAATGCTTAGTTCCTTCCGTAAGGTAAGCCAAATCTTTATCAGGTAGGTTCTTAATGTGCACACCCATATCCTTTTTAGCAAGTTCGATAAAATAAGTGCCAATTGCATTTCCTATACCACGGCTGCCTGAATGTAGCATGACCCAAACGTGGTTGTTTTGATCAAGACAAATTTCAATAAAATGATTACCCCCTCCCAATGTGCCCATTTGCGCAACCCATTTTTTTGAGGCATTTTGCATACGTTTTGCTATATTGGGATGTTTCTCTAAAATATGGTTGAAACGCGATTCAAACGGCGTACAAGCTTTAAGCCGCAAGCTATTTTTACTATGTGCATTAAAACCAACCGGAATGCTTTCTTCGATATCAAAACGTAATGCTTTAAGATTATCAGGCAGTTGATGTGCCTTGATAGAAAGCTTAAGTGCCATCATGCCACAACCAATATCAACCCCCACTGCCGCAGGAATAATAGCATGTTTTGTTGGTATAACCGCGCCCACAGTTGCACCTATACCACAATGCACATCAGGCATGGCGGCGATATGAGAATGAATAAATGGCAAAGTAGCTAAATTAACAAGCTGCTGGTACGCAGTCATGTCAATATCCTCTGTATAAATTTTGACCACCACCTTGCCTTTTGTAATCACTTTTTTAACGGGCATCATTTGGCCTTTTGAATGAGCAATGTTTCTATCATATCAAAGATATTTGATGACTTTAAGCTTGCCTAATTACCATTCATTACAATTTGGACCATTCTAAATCGATGTGCTATTGCTTTTGAGCACAGCTGCAGGGGTCCCACGGGGGGATGGGTGCAGCGAGTACAAATGCAATAGCACAGCAGATATAAACAAATTTAATAAGGCATATTAAATGATATTTAGAATAAAGCTAAGTAATTCATGTGTTTATCAAAATGCTTTCTTTAATTGCATCTACACCAAGCCCTATGTTTTAAGGATTTTTACACATTAGTTCAACCTTTTTAACAAAGGTGTCGAGTATTTGACGGTAGATAGGAAACTCAATTAGGTAAACACATCATGCTAAAAAAATCAGTATTAAACACATTGTTGACTGTTTTATTGGTGATTTTTTCTGGAATAATAAAAGCAGCGCCAACAACTAAAGGAATCTATATCAATCAGGGCACCTTAGAAAATACCCAGCGATTGACATATCTTATCAATCAATCCAAAGCAGTTGGTATTAATACTTTTGTTGTTGATTTAGAGAAAGTGACAAGAAACTATCAAAAAAATATCAATCTCATTAAAAATAGTGGCCTCAAATATGTTGCACGCATCGTTGTCTTTCCTGATGGGGGGCGTGCTAATCAGATAAAATCAAATGACTATTGGCAAAAAAGATATAAACTGGTTGAAAGTGCTATTAGTTTTGGCGCTAGTGAAATTCAATTAGATTATATTCGCTACTCAACCAAACAACCTCCTTCTGCCCAAAATGCAAAAGTTGTTAAGCAAGTCATTAAGTTCTTTAATGATAATGTTGCGGCCAAAGGTGTTCCTTTACAAATAGA